>NZ_LVWH01000180.1:0-53522 GCF_001909045.1 Paenibacillus sp. P3E
TAATAACAACGTGATTAATTTCACGAAATTGTGTCTATCACTTTTTATCTTTATAAAATTAAGGCATTGGACGAATAGACGCTAACAGGTTAAGCCATTTCATCCAGCCTTACACATCTCAGATTTCTGGTCTTCAGCTGCAGCAATACTTCCTCCAAAGCCTGCAGCATATAATGCGGAGCATTGCCATCTGCCCCCAGTGTATCCCCGCTGTCATGCAATAAAATAATCGACCCGTCTTTCATCCGGTCTAACAATGTGGAGCGCAGGGAGGTCTGACATCTCTCGCGGCTCCAATCATGTCCCATTATTGACCACAGCACAATCCGGTACTGCCTGAGCCGCAAGAAATCAAACACATTGATGAGTCCCCAGGGCGGACGGTAATGATTGGGCCTGGTTCCGATAATAGACTCCACAATATCTGCAGTCCGCTCCAGGTGTCTGTGCCGGATGGTGCCTGGAAGCATCAGCCAATTGGACGTATGAACATAGTTGTGAATACCAATCTGGTGGCCTTCACGGTCCATTCTTCGGATCAGCTCGGGGTATTGTTCCGCTTGAGCACCAAGGACGAAAAAGGTGGCTTTCACTTGATGCAGCTTCAGAAGATCCAGCAGCCTGGGCGTATACTCCGGATGCGGCCCGTCATCAAATGTAAAGGCCACCTGTTTGGGAGTCGTCCCTTGGCGCAATACACCATATCCGGTCAACCTTGTGATCAGACTTGGTGCTAACATGTACAGAAAAAAGATAGTGACCATTCCAATTGCTAGATAAATGAGCATCGCTTCCTCCTTCATCCGTTATGTATATTAGATTAGCCTGGCAGCTCCTCTCCGGGGGAAAAACGGTTTTTCATCGAAGAGCGCGAATGGATTAGCAGCATCGGAACCAGCTTTTCGGTGTGTTGACTGACTCTGTGCTTCCCTTCCGGGTGCAGTGCAGACAGCAGCAGGCGGAGATAAATCGTCGTCATCCGTCTGAACAATCCCGGCTGCATCGCCTGCTGCTCAAAGCCTAGACCATGCGTGATTCCCCGGTGCAGCAGCGTGATCCCCAGGAGCGCCTTGACCTGCTTGAACTCTGACTGCGATTCGAAGGCTTCATTAATCTGGAGCATCGATTGACGCAGCATTCTTGCCGTGCGCAGTGCAGCCCGGTCTGAACCTTCCGACTGAATCAGCTTCAGGATGCTGCCATTATCAAGGTGCAGCTCGCCTACCCATTCCCCATCATGAATCACCGTAGAATCCTCGCATACGATAGCCTGCCCTCTGTGTTTTTTGAGCATCACGCTGCAAATCCCAAAGTGTAAAGTCCCGGCCCCGCGAAAATGTGAACCCAGCGCAAATACCTTTTCCCATGCCATCCAGAGCGACTGCACCATATTTTTTCCAATTTTCAGTTCCAATTCATTCATCCTTCCTCCAACAACTAATAAAATCTATTTTCAATAAGAACCTTTCCTCTGTTTGACGCTTCCGGATGATTATTCCCTGCCTGCAAATTAATAATATGAAAATTACAAAAAAGCACAGCAGGACTTAGACACCTTCGAACATTTTCCCATAGGACTTGAAATCACCAGTGTTTTCAGCTTAAGCAATGCCCTCACCACCCCATCAGTTCCACAAAATGATCTTCGAGCGAATGATTCTTTTTACTCAAGCTTTCCAGCTCCACGCCCGCTTCTATCAGGGCTTTAGTCAGTTCAAGCTGCTGTACGGCATCGTAAATGCGGATTGTCTTGGGGTCCAGCATCTTGAAGTTGGTGAGGCCCAGATTGTACTCCAACACATACACCGCTTTACTGCTCTCTCCGGTAATCAGTTCGATGTATTGCGTGTTCCGGCTGCGGATCATATCCATCGCCACTTCCTCCAGCAAAACTCCGTCACGGATCACGCCGATGGTGTCGGCGACCTGTTCAATCTCCCCCAGAATGTGGCTGGAGATCCGCAGCGTCATTCCATATTCCCGGCTCAGCATGCGGAATACTTCACGCATTTCCTTGATGCCCATGGGGTCCAGCCCGTTGATCGGCTCATCCAGAATGAGCAGCTCCGGTCTGGTCATTAGCGCCCGGGCGATGCCCAGCCGCTGCTTCATCCCCAGGGAGAACTGCTTGACCGGCTTTTTGTCCACGCCCTTCAGCTTGACCAGCTCCAGTGCTTCTTCCATAGCCTTCGCATCGTAATACCCCATGTACTCTCTGTGCAGCTGAAGATTTTCTCTCGCCGTCAGCTTGTCGTAGAACACCGGATATTCAATAATGCAGCCCATGCGTTTCAGCAATTCATAGGAATGGTCTGTCATGCTCACTCCAAAAAATTCGATATACCCCTCTGTCGGCTTCACCAGATTGGTGATCATTTTCATTACCGTGGTTTTGCCCGCTCCGTTCGGTCCCAGGAACCCGTAAATTTCGCCTTGCTTGATATTCATGTTCACACCGCTAACAGCCTCTTTGCCTTGATACTCCTTGGTTAACTCCCATGTCCGCAATATGGTTGTCATTCCCGTTATCCCCTTTGGCTTCTTCGTTTGTCTTCCTGGTTCTTATTGTACACAGCGGAATTTTCTTTTTTATTACCTGAACCTTACAAAATTCTTAAGCTGCAGACATAAGCCCTGGCGAAGCCGCCGGACCAATAAGAGCATTCTGCAGGTCTGCCTGCGAGAAGAAAGCCCCCGGTCCATAATGTCCGTCAGCTTGGTATGGATATAGTCGAGCTGGGAAATGCTCCCGCAAACGCAGGTATTGCCGAAGGATCACAAGCAGAAGCAGAAGAACCGCCACACTCCAAAAAACAATCATTCCAGCATCCACATTTTTTTGCATTGTATAATTTCCTATACAATAAAAAAACGCCTTGATCCTATGATCAAAGCGGGGTTCATGCAAATCCGGCCGGAATCTCGGAGGAAACCGGTTACAGCCCTGGAAACAAACGCAGCGCATTCGCGCAATAGATCTGACCGCGCGCTTCGTCCGTCAGCAAGTCCGTGCTGTCCAGGTCATCCGCTAAAGATTTGCAGGCGAGATCAGGGGTGTACGGGTAGTCGCTGCCGTATAAGAGATGGTCCGTGCCAACCAATTGCAGCAGGTTACCCAGTTGTCTGGGCAGGCACCCTCCGGCCAGATCATAATACAGTCCTTTTAGAGAGGCATATATATCCACCCCAGCATCCCCCATGTGCTCTCCAAATATCGAAGGCATCATATGCAGGGCTGGTGCGATCCGGTCGGCAAGTATCGGCAGAAACGCGCCAGCATGCGGGACAATAAAGGTAATGCCGGGGAAGCGGCTTAAGGTTCCGGTTAAGATAAGGTTCATGACCGTGCGGGTTGTATCGAAGAAAAACTCCATCATTGGAGCAGGCAATCCTTCCAGAACATGCTCTGGAACAAGAGCGGGTCTATTGGGATGAAGGGCGACAATGGCTTTTCGCATGTTCAGCTCTGCAAAAATATCATTCAAGCAGGGATTGCCCAGATATACCCCCAGAACATTGGTAGGCAGTGTAAATCCGTCAACGTGCAGGGCTTCCAGTGCGTATTTAATCTCCGCAATTGAATCACAAGTCTCCGGCACAGGCAATGAGGCCAGCAAGCGAAACTTCCCGGGATATTTCCGCACAAGGTCCGCACCGTACTCATTCACGCTTCGGGCCAATTCTTTGGCAGCATTTCTGTCCCCCAAATGAATATGGGGAGAAGACAGAGACAACAGTGAGGTCGCAATCCCTAAATGCTCCATCGCCTCCAAATGAAGCTCCGCACTCCATGCGGGAGTTGGAAACCCATCGGGATTGGGTTCAGCGTATTTCAGCAGTGCTTCCCTGTATCCCGGCGGCAGGTAATGACTGTGAAGATCGATTTTCCCTGCACGTAATTCCTTAAGTTCAAACATCATTGCAACTCCTTCCCGAATACTTCCGTCAGCTTCGCACATACCAGCGCCAGGGCATTCTGCGCTTCTTCCAAAGTCTCCTGCATGTTGAAGAAACCATGAATAACGCCATCGTATCTTTTCAAGCACACCTCAACCCCTGCCGCATTCAGGCGCCGCGCATACATCTCCCCTTCATCTCTCAGCGGATCATATTCCGAGGTAATTATACAAGCGGCAGGAAGCTCTCCAAAATATTCAGCAAGCAACGGTGAAGCCAGGGGATCCCGTGCTTCGCTTGCTTCATTCAAGTACTGGGACACAAACCATTTGATGCCTTTGGTGGTCAGTCTATAACCTTCGACATTCTCCACGCGTGATTTTGGCTCTGTGGCACCCAGTAAATCCAGCATGGCGTTGATGATGACCTGATACACAAGCTTGAATTCTCCTGAATCCCGGGATAGCTGGCAAATGACTGCCGCCAGGGTCCCGCCGACACTGTCGCCTCCAACCGCGATCTGGCTAGCGAGAATGTTCAAGCGTTCCGCATGCTCGAATATCCAATGTACTGTCTGATAGCACTCTTCCACTGGCTGGGGAAACTTATGCTCAGGCGCCAAGCCGTATTCGATGGAAATCACCGTACACTTCACAGCAGCTGTTATCCTGCAGCATATCGGGTCATACACCTCAATATTTCCAAACACAAAACCGCCGCCATGAATCCAAATGAATGCTGGATAAGGGCCATCGCCTTTGGGAGAATAAACTCGAATCCGGGTATCTCTGATAGAAGTGGTGACGGTAATATCTTGTACATTGCCAACCTCTACTAGACTCCCTTTGCAATCGTCCCAGCTATGGTCGTACCAATCTCTCTGCTGCTCCAGCGGTAGCGCATAGATTTGGGCAAAATCAGTCTCCAGCAATTTACTCAACTTCGGGTTCAATGGCATCCTTATGGCCTTCTTCCTTGAATTCTGAACATTCACTTAGGTCTGTCCGCATGGATTGCTCTGCCATCATCTGCAGCCCTTTGAAAACCTGGTCCTTTACCGCTTCATCCATTCCCTCGGTCGTAACCTTTTCCCACGCTTCCAAACACTTGAAGATATAAGCTTGATATTCTCTTCCTTTACCCGTAACAAAGAGTTTCTTGGCTCTTTTGTCCTCATTTCCCGTTACCCGCCTGATCACTCCCTTCTTCTCAAGAGATTGGATCGACCTCGTCGTAGCCGCCTTATCAATAAACAGCAAGGTGGACAACTTTTCCTGATTGATCCCCTCATTGTCGTAAATATTCATCAGAAGAATGCACTCAGAGAAGCTAATACCCATAGGACTGGAAACCGCCGTTATGTACGCCTGAGTTTGTCTGTGGAGTATACCTACATTTCTTGCCAGAGTTAAAAGCTCCATTTTACCGCCTCCATGGTTGATCTAGTCAACTATGTTATACCGCTATAAGTTGACCCAGTCAACCTATTATTGAATATTCCCCCAAATTGACTTATCTACGGCAGGTGACAAGCAGACACAGCTTCGCTGTCCTTTAAAAGGACGGTATCGTTTTAGCGAGAAATAGAAGGAAATTTATAGCGCGAAGCATATAAATTCTTCTATTTCATAAAAAAAGCAACTCTGTTCAGGTTCACGGGGTTGCTTTTTTATGAAATCCTATATGTTTTTCTGCTAATCAGAGTTACCGCACCGGAACTAGCTCCTGCTCCCCTGTATCCACGCCGCCCGTCCGCTTGATAAAGAATGAAAGAATCAGTCCGATCCCTCCAAACACAATAACAGCGAGGTAGGCATCGTTCATCCCGGAAATGGAAGCCTGCAGCAGCATATGCTTGGGCTCGCCCGAAGCTCCAGAAGCTGTCATATCCGCCAAATGAAATTGGGTACGATTCGTTAAAATCGTGACCAGCAGTGACGTTCCGATCGCACCGGCTACCTGCTTCACGGTATTCGCGATTGCGGTACCGTGTGCATTCATGGATTCCGGAAGCTGGTTCAGCCCTGCGGTTGTGACCGGCATAAGGAATAGCGCCATACCGAGCCGTCTCCCGGTTGACATCAGCAGAAGATATGCGTACCCCGTAGAATCAGTAAGGTGGATGAAGCCGAATGTAGTTAGAATTGTTATAGTAATCCCGATAATGGATAGCCATTTGGCGCCAAAGCGGTCAAACAATCTCCCGGCGAGCGGCATCATCACACCCATCAGCAGCGCACCTGGAAGCATAAGCAGCCCTGAGTCGAGAGCGGAATAGCCTCTCATATTCTGCAGGTACAACGGCAGCAGCATCATATCCGCATACATGACCACGGTTACCGCCACATTAATCAGGGTCGTTAACGTGAACATGCTATATTTGAATGCTTTTAACTCCAGTAACGGATTGCTTCCGGTGAGCTGTCGCCAAGAGAATAGGATTAGCAGCCCCACGCCTGCAGCAAGCGTAGAATGCACTTCGGTACTTGACCATCCGATACTTCCCGCTCTGCTGAAACTGTACAATAATGTTCCGAAGCCTAGGGTTGATAAAATCAGCCCCCATACATCCAGTTTGGGATAGCTCCGCTCCGTCACGTTCCTTAGGTAGAACCAGGCGAGAACCACCACCATAAGGGCAAAAGGAATAATGATATAGAAAAGCGATCGCCAGGAATAGTGATCCAGCATGTAGCCAGCATAGGTTGGCCCGATTGCAGGAGCAAAGATGATGGCAAATCCGATCATCCCCATCGCTCCTCCGCGCTTCTCGACAGGATATACCGCGAGTACGACATTCATCAGCAGGGGCATTATAATCCCTGCTCCGGCAGCCTGAACCAGACGTCCTGTCAGCAGCAGTTCGAAACTCGGAGCCGCTCCGGAGAGAATCGAACCCGCAAGGAAAATCAGCATTGCCGACAGGAACAGCTCGCGTGTTGTGAAACGCTGCATAAAATAAGCAGTAACAGGAATAAATACCCCGTTAACCAGCATATATCCGGTGGTCAGCCACTGAGCGGTAGCCGCCGAAATCTGAAAATCCCCCATCAGCTCAGGGGTGGCCACACTCATAATTGTCTGATTCAGCACTGCAATAAACGCGCCCAGAATCATAACAAACAGCAGCGGGCCCTTTTTTATATGGACTTGTATGTTGTCTACACTCATCTCCACTCATCCTCTAGATAATAGTAGCACGACGTCGTGGAATCAGTGTACTGCCGTTCAGCCCAAAAGACAAAGTACAATGCCTGACAAACTGTCTGTTATCAGACACTCTCTAGAATAGTGACGATTAGCGATGGCTATCTTTCCTTTTTTCGAGGACCAATCACTTAAGCTGCTGCTCCGGCTTGCGGTTAAAGGCAGTCATCAGCGGACCATCACGGACCAGACGGGTTAAGATCAAGGCCACTTGCTCCGGAGGCAATATTCTTCCGGTTTCAAACCAGTGCCGGATGACCCCAAAATGTGCTGAGCTGAAATAAGCGACAATATATTCGTCAGGGACGGAGAGCGCATCCGGACTCAAGACCTGCCGGGGGAGTTTTTCATACATGCGGCTGCGAATGAGGGCTTTTAACCTTTTGCCAAATGCCGTTCCTTCCTGAGTGAAAAAAATTGCAAAAAAACGGTGCTGCTCATTCATAAACCGGATAAACTCCACAATCGATGGATAAGGTTCTTCTACATACCCGCTGGTGAGCAGTTGTTCCGGTTCACTTCGGGCAGGAAGGCGATCCATCTCTTCAATAATCTGATCCTCCATTTTGTCCATCAGGTCATAAATATCCTGATAATGCAGATAGAAGGTACCCCGGTTAATACCCGCCTTGGCGGTCAGACTCCTTACATTCACGCCTGCTAGCCCCTTCTCTTCCACTAGCGAGAGGAAAGCTTCATCAATCAGTTTTCTCGTTCGGATTACACGCAGGTCAGCGGCTTTTTCCATGAGAGTCTCCTCCATTCATTCCTGTTAGCCTTAATGAACACTATTCGAAATAGTGACGATTGTAAGTGTATTTTACTCTGATTATAATAAACACAGGGTTCATAAATCAACACAATGTTCATTATTTGAAGGAGGGAAAATTCATGTTAAACCATAAAACAGCCGTCATTACAGGAGCATCCAGCGGCATTGGCCGCGCCATTGCGAGCCAGCTTGCAGCGAAAGGTGTACATGTCTTCATCACTGGAAGAAGCCAAGAGCAGCTTGAGGACTTGAAATCGCAAATCGAACAGTCCGGCGGTCAGGCGACATATAGTGCATTTGATCTCCGCGATACTGGCAAGCTTCAGAGCTTTATCCATCAGGCCCGCGAGCAGACCGGTCATTTGGATATCATGGTCAACAATGCGGGCCTGCATATTCATGGTAATATTGTGGATACACAGGTAGACGACTGGCGGGAGATGATCGATGTCAATATCGTCGCGCTTCTAGCCGGGTCACAGGCAGCGGTCCATGAAATGCGACTCAACGAAGGCAGTGTGCCAGGGCATATTATTAACATCTCTTCAGGCAACGCCTACGAACCTGGCAGGGATTTCTACAGTGCCACCAAACATATGGTGAATGCCATCGGACAAGCACTGACACATGAACTGGCCAAAGAACCGATTCAGGTAACAACCATTCTCCCCGGTGCTGTGGCGACGAACTTTGGCCGCAACCTGGAGCCTGAGACGGTCGTGGAGCTTGCCCGCAAGCTGGGGATGGAGGTGGAGTTCAACCAGGGAGACCATCTGCCGGAAGAGCTGATTGCCCGGATTCGCGGGGCGATGGGACAGACTTTTTTGAGTGGTGATGATATCGCGAGAGCCGTAGTCTACGCGTTGCAGCAGCCGCAGAACGTAGTGGTCCGTGAACTGTATCTGACTGCGCCGAATGTGTATCTGGGCAATGACTTCTCTATGTAAAATGCAGCAAAACAAGCCGCCAGCCCATGATCAGGGTTTGGCGGCTTGTTTTATTTTATCGGAGTGTGCAAATGCCTTAACTCTCTGCTATTGTTGCTTGCTCTTAATCTCAAAGCTGCGGACCTTCATCCATTTCCCGGCTACGAACTCGTCGATGGTCCCGGTTTTGGTTCTGACACAGAATTTATGCTGTGTCTTTTTGTCAAAGCCCGTGGCTTCATAAAGAAGATCATCGCCTGCCTGTCCCTTATAGTATACCTGCTTCAGGCCAAGCCTACTCAGCAATTCCAGCTTTACACTCTCAATATACGTGCGCGAATACTCTTTTGACATCCCTTGTTCCTCCTGCGGTGTTCTTCTACTGCCCATTTTACACTTTTATTCTGTGAATTCACACTCCAGAGACTGACTAGCTCATGAGAAAACAGACTGCAAAACTAATTGCCGGGTAGTTGGAGGCCGCACCAGCCGCTTACCTCGCATTGGCCATATTCATTATTACCCGTAGCAACTACTGTGCCGTCTAACTTAAGCCCGGCGGTATGGGCACAACCTGCCGCAATCGCCACCATATCGCGCCAATCACTTACATTACATTGACCATACTCATTGGAGCCCACAGCCATCGCCGTACCGTCTGATCTGAGGCCCACGGTATGATTACTTCCCGCCGCTATCGCCACAATACCGCTCCAGCTGCTTACATCGCATTGGTCATGTTTATTCAAACCCACAGCCGTCACCGTACCGTCCGATCGAAGACCGATGGTATGAAGATAACCCGCCGCAACCGCAACCATATCGCACCAGCCGCTTACATTGCATTGCCGATACCGGTTATTGCCGGTAGCCGTCACCGTGCCGTCCCATTTAAGACCGATAGTATGCCAGTCCCCCGCCGCGACCGCCACCATATCATTCCAGCTGCTTACATTGCATTCGCCTTCATGATTTCGGCCTACTGCTACCACCGTGCCATCCAATCTAAGCCCAATGGTACGACGCCAACCCGCCGCAACCGCTACAATATCGCCCCAGTCGCTTACATTGCATTGGTCATGCTTGTTCCAACCCACAGCTACCACAGTTCTGTCAGATTTAAGACCAATGGTGTGAGCATTACCCGTATTCGTCGCCATATGAACATTACCAGCCGCAACTGCCACAATATCGCGCCAGCCGCTCACATCACATTGGCCATATTTATTATCTCCCGCAGCCATCACCGTACCGTCAGATTTAAGCAGGGCGGTATGACGATGCCCCGCCGCAATGGCATCTTTAGGCCAGCGTTCCCCCTGTTCTCCCGCTTCTTTCGGAGAAATGTACTCCATGTCTTACCTCCTTGAAAACAACACCTATTTCCCATTTACCCTGTGTGCCCAATTCATCACACTTTTCACTCCGTAGCTACGCATATATGTTATCAAACTTTCAAATCATTTGCCTGTTTTCATAGCCTGAATGACCATACTCATGAAAAAACAAAGAAGCCCCACAGCACTATGGCTGAAGGAGCTGCTTAATCTAATTCTTAGAAGTGACTATCGGGTTACGCACCAGCGAGGGCTGCCACCTGAATCTGAAGTTCATTCACCTGCTTTCGCATGTCTTGGGCATCTCTTTGCTGCTTCTGTACAACAGTAGTCAGTACACCGATGATATCCATCAGGACAACCGACTTGTGATCAGCGGTCGAGAAGATCTGCGGTACATCCTCGGCGATGAAGCCGATGTTCTGTTGCTTGGCATTTTCTGCTTTGTAGTTGAAGGTAACGGGCTTCAGTTTGTTCAGCAGCTCCATAGCTTTTTTCACCGGAAGACTGGTGATGTTCTCTTTGAAGGTTCTGGAAGAGGTTTGTGCAAAATTGGTCGCCCGCAGGTTGCCGTTCACGTCCAGCTTGTAATCATCAGTTGGGATTTTGCCGATCCCTATATTGCTTTTGGAGTCTACGGTTACCACATCGGCCAACTGGATGAGCTCGTCATAGACGGCATCTTTGCAGACCAGGGTCTGCATATTGTCTTCCATTCCAGCCTGCCATACATTATTGGATGCATCCCAGAAAATCCGGGCTTTCTTATCCGTCCCCCGGTTCACCTCGATGCCTTGGCTAACCGTCAGACTGCCGCTGATCTCAGCTTCCTTCACCTTCAGAAGACCGGTTAGCGAAGCCTCCTTCGCAGTCAGCTTCCCGCTTAGTTCGGCGTCGGCTGCCAAGAGCTTACCGGATACTGCCACATTGCCGGTTACGTCCAGCTTGGCAGTTGGTGCTGCGGTGCCGATTCCGACATTTCCGGAAGCAATCTTCAGCACTCCAGCCAGATCTGTAAGCTCTTGGTGCGTGTGTCCGCTGTACGAGAGCTGTTTCATGCTCCCGGCCGTGCCCGCCTGCCATTCGTCCAGAGCCTCGTTCCATAAAATCTGGGCTTTCGCGCCTGTACCTCGGCCTACTTCAATGCCCTGGGTAAGCGTAAGGCTGCCGCTGATGGATGCATCCTTGGCTGACAGATTACCGGTGACCGAGGCATTGGCCGTTGTGAATATGCCGCTCACTGTAGCGTCCTTAGCGGTTAATGTACCGCTGAGGCTGGCGTCGGCGACGGTCAACTTGCCAGAGACAGCCGCATTGCCGTTCACATCCAGCTTGGCGGCTGGCGATGCAGTGCCAATCCCGAGATTCCCGGAGGCAATCTTCAGAACTGCGGTCAAATCTGTCAGCTCCTGGTGGGTATGGCCGTTATAGGCAAGCTGTTTCAGACTGCCAGCTACGCCCACCTGCCAGGCATCCGTGGACTCGTCCCAGAGAATCTGCGCTTTCGGATCTGTTCCCCTGTTCACTTCGATGCCCTGGCTGAGCGTAAGGCTACCGTTGAGGGTAACATCCTTAACGGTTAGCTTGCCGCTAACCTCCGCATCCTTAGTCGTCAATGAACCACTGAGTACGGCATCCTTTGCAGTAAGTACACCGCTTACCGTTGCGTCTTTTAAGGCTGCCGTACCGGTTAGCGCAACATCTTTGGCAGTTAATATACCACTAACAGCAACGTCTGCAGCGTTCAGCTTACCGGAGACAGCCACATTGCCATTGACATCCAGCTTGGCGGCTGGTGTCGCCGTGCCGATCCCGATATTCCCGGACTCCACTGTAAATGCGCCGGATAATTCGGCAAACTCCGGATGAGTATGGCCTTTGAATTCAACCGCCTTCAGCGAATTGGAGAGACCAGCCAGCCACTGATCAGCGGTTTCATCCCACAGAAGCTGGGCAGGAAGTGCAGTCCCGCCGCGGAATACTTCCAGCCCGGCATTTGCCACAATCGGGGTTGCCTGTGGTGTATATTTGTTGACCCTGATGATATTGTCTTCCACTTCCAGCGTAGCGGCGTTGAGGGTTACCGTATCACCGTTCACGGTTAGATTGCCGGTTACAGTTAAATCCTTAGAGATGACCGCATTAGCCGCAGTAACAGTTCCTGTAGTCGTAAGGTTTCCTGTAACTGATGTGTCGCCTTGTACATCAAGCTTCACTTTGGGAGCATAGGTCCCGATGCCGACATTCCCGGTTCCGGTTACACTGAAAGCTGTATTCCCGCCCTTGATCTTCACATCCAGCAGTGATAGCGGGGTGTTGGTACCTATCCCTACCTTGCCTTCGGAATCGGCAAACAAGGCAATCGTATCTCCAAGCGCGTTATAGAGCTTGTTCTGGCCGCCTTTGCCTGTTCCAAATTCCGATAGCGTATCTCCGTCGCCATAGAACCAGGCCTTCTGGACGTTATTCCAGACGATCCGCGCATTCGGCAGGGCTTTACCGTTGCTGTCCAGCCCGCGAGGGGCTTCAAATCCACCTGCCACAACACTGCCAGCTACAATTGCATTCTTGCTTACTGCAACATTTACAGCACTCAGTGCCTTGTTAAATGAAGTATCTCCTTCGAAGACCGCTTCATTTGTTGCAGTGACCTTGCCTGAAAAAGTTGCTGCACCGGCGATTTCTGCCTCCGTCCGGAAGATCGCCTTCCCGGCTACATCCAACACCTCGGTGGGATTATCCGTGCCCACACCCATTTTCCCGCTGCGTGTCAGACTGAGTACGGTCTTGCCGGCGGTCCCCAGCTTCCAGCGGTCCTTCGCCCATTTGATCTGTGCACTGGTCTCCGTTCCCTGGAGAACTTCAAGCCCATCACCGACGGTTACCGTTCCGGCAATAGCAGCACTGGCTGCGGTAACGGCACCAAGGATATTGGCGTTCACCGCCTTCAGCCCCCCGGTTGCATTGACATTGCCGGATGTATCTACAACCAATGCGGCGGATTCCGTAGGGGTTGCAAGCTGCCACTGATCCTTATCCTCGTTCCATGAGATGGAGGCTGCCGGCGCATTCAGGCCGCGATAAATCTCCAATCCTCCGCCGGAAAGGGAAGAGACATGATCACCCTCTTGATTGATCGTGATCCATGGACTTCCGATTTCAAGCTCATCCGTATGAATACTGGCAGATTTCCCCCGGACCTCCAGATCACCGGCCACGGTAAGTTTGCTGCCGACTGTCAGGTCATGATGAACATCCACATCACCCTCGGCACTGGCGCTAAGCGCCAGAATATCGGTCTGCGGATTATACAGCTGGCTGTGGATATGCAGGGAGTCCGCACTAACCATTTGTGTCAGCTTGTCCCAGGAGCTACCGCTTGCGATATTTTCCAGCGCAGCGCCAATGCCCACCTTCCATTTCCGTTCACTCTCATTCCAGATAAGTCTGGCGGCTGGCTGTGATTCACCCCTGTAAACCTCAATACCACTCTCGTTCGCGGGTGGCTTTTCGCCTTCGAACTTGTTAATCTCGATCACATTATTGGTAACGACGAGATCGTCGCGCTTAACGGTCGTCGTGGTACCTTTGACAATCAGGTTGCCGTCTACCTTCAGCAAGCCCTCCACGGCCAGTCCGCCGCTGATATCCGCGCCATTGTTGACAGTAAGGGTTCCCTGTACCTCCGCACTGTTTGCAATCTCGATATTGCCATCAGCGGTTGCCTGGAGGACAGTCTTCCCCTTACTGTCACTCAGCGAATTGTGACGATGCAGACCGTCCGCATCCGAGCTCACTCCTCCGGTCAGTGCATCCCAATTGCTGCCGTAGGCAATATTGGATAGCTCATCTCCGAGCCCCAGCTTCCATCTGCCGTCCGTCTCGCTCCAGACCAGCTTGGCGCTCGGATTCAGCTTGCCCCGGTAGACTTCAATGCTGCTCTGCTTCAAGGCAGAGCTGTTGCCTTCGAACTTGTTCAGTTCAATCCGGTTGCTGACGACAACCATATCTTCTTTATTGACATAGGTGGTTTTACCTTTTACCGTAAGGTTGCCTTCGATAGTAGCAGAACCGCCTACTTTCAGATCGGCATTCAGATCCGCATTGCCTTTGCCCTTCAGGGTTCCGGCAATCTCTATATTCCCTGAAGCTGACAGCTTTCCCTGCTCGTCGGCAGACAGTACGGTTCCGCCTGAAGGGGTACTTAGGGAGCTGTGCTTATGAGCGGTGTCGGCCACTGAACCGTTTGTCAAGGAATCCCATTGGGTTCCATACGGAATGTCAGACATACTGCCTTCAATTCCGATTTTCCATTTGCGGTCTGTCTCATTCCATTCCATCCGGGCCTTCGGATTGTGGCTGCCCCGGTACACGTCCAGACCACCCTTGCTGCTGAGTGCCGCGTCAGTCTCCGCCTTGTTTACGGTCAGGAAGCTGTCCGTCACCTCTTGCTCGACTTTTTTGATGACGATCTCTTCTTCTCTGACAATCAGCTTATTGACCGTAAGTGTCTCACCGACCATCAGCTCATGAGGGATATTCACATTCCCGTCCGCACCAATTTCCAGAGCCAGCAGGGTCTTGTCTTCATTATGAAATTGTCGGTGGGTATGCAGAGCATCCGCATTACTGCCACCGGTCAGCTCATCCCACTGCTTCCCGTCAGGAATGTTGGACATATCCCCGTTAACCGTACCGATCTGCCAGGATTTGGCCTTCTCGTTCCAGGCAATCTTGGCATTGGGCAGCGTTTCTCCCCGGAAGACTTCCAAGCCGTCCCGCTTGGACACCAGACTTCCGGACACCGTCAATGTCTGGTCAATCTGGATATTTCCCGCTTTGTCGGTACGGAGAGCCGGCTTTCCGTCTGCTGAATGCAGCTGACTGTGGGTATGCAGGCTATCCGCTATCGCGCCCCCATGCAGCTGCTCCCACTCGTGGCCATAGGCTACATGGAACATGCCGCTGGCCGGGTCACCCTCTTTCTCAGCAGTCCCTATCATCCACCCGTTGCTTTTTTCATCCCACAGCAGCTTGGCACTGGGCTGGTCCTTGCGGATGATTTCAATGCCGCTGCTATTTTCCGCACTGGCATTTTTGTTGATCGTCACCATATTTCCGCCAACCATAACCTGAGATACATCCAGTACAGCCATGCCTCCGCTGACTTCGATCCCGCTTTTTGCGGACAAAGGCCCTGCTACGGCAACGGAGCCCGTCATATCCACGTCCCCGGAATCATTGACCTTGAACACCTGCTCACTGCCGGCAGTGACAATAAGCTCGCCGTTTACATCCAGAGTCCCGTAGGTACTAATCGCACCGGTTCTCAGATTGCCCGTAAATTCGGTCAGGCCTGCATGAACATTAAGCTTATTCCCCTCTTTACCATCCTCTTTCACAGAGTTGCTCAAGAAGGGCTGGTCGGGATCTTCCTTCGAACCGAGAATAATTTTGTTAGCCTTCAGCGTTTCGCCGCCCACGGCTCTGGTCACAAGCAGCGTTCCATCCACGTCAGTCTCATATATCCGGTCGATGCTAAGCGCTCCGTCCTGATTATGCTTCAGGGTTACACGGGCCAACAGAATATCCTTGCGCACATCCTCAGGCTTCAGGGAGCTGGCTTTGATATCCGCGATCTCCCACACATGAATTTTATTCCCGCCCCCCTTAAGCAGATCAGGGTCTGCCAGCTCTTCCTTATAGCTGACTGAAATATAGATCTGATCCGAGGTGCTGTATCCGGACAGATCCAGAATCCTCGCCGGATGGGTGTCACTGACCAGAATCTCCTGGCTGATCTCTTCATTGTTGTCCGGGTCCGTAACTCGGTTCAAGGCAAGCCCCGGATCAATTTCTACTTTGGTCAACTCTTTTGGATTAACCTTCAGTCCGGTTACGACTCCCCAATTATGAAAATAACGGTTATGCAGCCCGCGTGCGCGCTTATGATATTTCTGATCCAGTGTTAAGTCCTCTTCTTTTAGCAGCAGCCCGTTGAAATAATTCATGCGTTTCATATCCTTTGGCACAATCCCACTCCTCCCGGCTTTCATAGTTACAGCTTGTTCAGGCTTGAACGGACTCTTCTTCCCCCGCAGCCAGCTCCTCCAGTACCTGAATGGCCCCGCTGATCCGTGTCATGGCATAGCCCAGATTACTGCGTTTCTCGTCCAGCTCCTGCAACATCTGCCGGCCGGATTCGAGTTCTGCCTTCAATTCGTTCATGCGTGCTTCCAGTTGTTCCTTCATCTTTTTATCCTCCAATTTTTACGCACCCTGCAGGGTTGCGATTTGTTTTTGCATTCTTGCAATAGCCTTCTGCTGATCTTTCATCACACTGGTCAGAACGGCGATGATATCCATCCCGCTGATAGCCCGCTGATCAGGGTCCGCCAGAACTGCAGGCACCTCTTCAGCGATAAAACCAAGGGTTCTTTCCTTCGTACTTCCTTTGTACTTAAAAGAAACCGGGTTCAGCCCGTCGAGCAGCTGCTTTGCTTCTTTGACAGGAATATCGGCGATGTTGTCCTTGAGTTCGCGTGAGGACCACCAGTACATACTGCCGTTCGCATAAACGCCGCCGCTGGCATGCAGATAGATGCGGTCCCCGGCGTCATTAGATACACCGATATCCAACACACAGTTCTCCCCGCTGGTCGGATAGAACTTGATCCAAGCCGAGTCACCGCTGCCGCCGCCGGGGTCGGATGGAAAGATAATACCGTTATTCCCGCTGCCCGCACTGGGATTCAGCGCATTCTTCACTTCAAGACTGCTGTGTACGGAAGCATAAGACCAGTCGTTGCCGTAATTAAGCACCAGATGGCTTCCGTTATCGACTAAGGCTCTGCCGGGCGTTCCGCGGCGGCCCGAGTAGCCGATATAGAAATCGGCACAACGTACATAGGCTGCAAAATTATCAGCGACATCCAGCTTTTTGAATCTGCCGTCAAAGTTGAACACATCTGTCTTGATGCTGCCTGTAATCTGCAGATCTCCCGTTATGCGGGCACCGCCGTTCACCTGCAGAAATCCGTTCACATCCAGCTGGTCCCAGACCGAAACCTTCCGTTTGCCGTCCGGAGAGGAGGAATTGCCCACAAGCATCAAGGATTTGTAGGTTGTGGTGTCATTGCTGATCTCCGCCTGGTTCCGGGCCTGGTCCGGAAATCCTGACCAGGCTGATGTGAACCGGATCGGATTCTTGCCGCTCAGGACACGCAGTTCCCCGGCGACATCCATCTTGTCCGACGGGGTCAGCGTACCGATTCCGACATTCCCGGAAGCATTCAGTGAGATGTGATCATTGGCATCATTCGAGGTGCCGATTTCCAGCGTGCAATCCTCGCCTGTGCGCGGATAGTATTTGATCCAGGCAAGGTCCGAACCGCCGCCTCCCGGGTTGGCCGGGAAAATGATGCCGTTGTGCTCACCTTTCCCTGCACTTGGAATGATTTCTTGTGATGCCTGCATTTTACCGTTCACATACAGAAATCCGTTCACATCGAGGCGGTCCCAGATCGCAACCTTTCTCCCCTGCCCGGCGGACTGGTTGCCCACAATCATCAATGCTTTGTGATCGGTGATGTCATTGCTGATCTCTGCGCCATTCATTTGATTATCGGGGAAGCCTGACCATACGGAAGTGAACCGGACCGGATTTTTACCGCTAAGAATCCGCAGGCTGCCATCGACATCCAGCGAATCCTCCAAAGCTTTGCGGGGGCCGATCCCGACATACCCGGTCTTGTTCCAGGAAAGTACCGTCTTGTCTGTCCGGGAGCCGTCACTATTTGCCGTTCTGGTGCCCAGAACACCGCCGCTGTTCCCGAATAATACGGGCCCGTCCACCTCAGCAGCGGCAAAAGGCTTGCCGGTTCCGAACCAGCCCAGCCCATGCGAGCTGTCAATGGTGTCCGGATTTGTGCCTTTCAGCCATAAGGTGGTCCCGTCCTTCAGCGCCAGATCTGCATCGCTGTACAGCTTGCCGGAGCTGTTGAAGCCAACCGACGATCCGCCCGGCGACGAGAGCTTGCTGTGTCTGTGCAGCAGGTCAGCGAACTCATACTTGATCAGACTGTCCCACTCGTTGCCATAAGCGATTTTTTTGAGATCCGTGCCAATCCCGGCCTTGAAGCATTGATCCGCCTCTACCCAGACAATCCGTGCGTCATGAGTGCCGCCATCGCCGCGGTAGACCTCAAGTCCGCCGTCCCGCGGGCCGGGAAATTCATAGTTCGGATCATCCGTATTAGGACTGTTAACCTCAACGAAGCTGTTCATGATCCGCATTTCACTTTGCGATTTATCCTTGCTCTGCAGAATGAGTTCTCCCTGGAGGGTTAAGTCACCGGCAATCATGAGGTTTCCTGTAAACCGGGTATCCGGGGCGTTGACCTCCAGCACCTTGCCTTCCTGCAGCGTATAGACTGATGGCATCGCAGCGAGCGTTTCTTCATTTAATTGCATATTGTCGATGCTGTCTTCACTTTTTGCTTTGATAATCAGTTTCTCTGTCACCATCTTCTTACCGGCTGCGCCTGCGTAGGTTCGAAGGGGCGTGCGGGCAGCGTCACTGTCGTAGTCAAAGATACATGCGCTGTCGATTACCGTTTCAATTCCCTGTTTGCGCGGGACGACCCGGGCCAGAACAATATGTTCAGAGCTATCGGGCTTCACGGTACCGTGGCTGATCCGTCCCCGCTCCCAGATATGAATCTTTTCACCCTGCCCCCGTTCAATATTGCGGTCGGTCTCCATCTCTTCATAACTAACCCAGATATAGATACTTTCGTTAGCGTTATACTCGGAAAGATCCACCGGATTGTCCGGATGCCCCTCATAAATAAGGATCTCCTGGCTGATGCTCTCATTCTTCTGGGGGGTGGTCCCCTTAATCACTGCCTGATTCAAGGCCAGGCCTTCCGCAATCTTTACCTTCATGTATTCGCCCTGATCCAGCAAAGGCAGCACCTTCAAGCCGCAAACAATGCCCCAGGTATGCAGATAACGGTTATGCAGCCGCTGCAGACGCAGGTAGAAATCCTGGTCCAGCCTATAATCCTCCGCATTCAGGAAGAGCCCGTCAAAGTAACGCATTCTTGCAAATTCTTTTCCCATGATTCGCTTGCCTCCGTTCTCTATTCTCTATTCCTCTGTCATACCCCCGAGCAAGGTCTCCATTCCCACGCGTCCATATACCCCCAGGCACATGTGCGGAACTTCAATATTCAGGCTTGAATTGGTGTGAAAAGGTTTTTCCTTCCTGATGACCTCCTGCAGGATTTGCACTTTGTTCTGCAGAAGGCTCCGGCTGTATGCGGGAAGGATGACATGAACAGAAAAGTAGCTTGGCTCCGCCGCTCCAACCATCGTATTGATTCCCACACGTTGCGACTGGCCACAGCGGACAGGCTCTTCGAAATCACTGATGTGAATGGCAGCCTCTTCCCCCGCATACACCTGCAAGTATTTCGCGAGCCCATCCAGGGTTCCGCGTTTTTTGTAGAGCTGGACAATGCTGCCGATCAAATTACGGTTGACCGTACTGCGGGCGGCTGGAAGCGGCAAAATCTGCCGGGGGGAAAGCATTCTTTCCCGGTTATCCTGTTCTCCGTCATATTCGAGCCCTTCTTCCAGCTCCAGGCCCACCCAGCCTGCCAGCCAAGGAAGAAACTGGGAGGGAGCCCTGCCCGGGTCAAAATATTGATGCAAGTTATCCAGCAGCGCTTCAATTCCAAGTGACTCTTGACCTGCTGCGCCTGTTTTACCAGAGAGCATGGCTTCAAAGGCCTTCAGGAACCGGCCCAGAAAAAACTTCTCGTCGGATTCCCCCGCTTTCTGCTGGAATACTCTTGGAAGATACTGCACATAGCTGTAATCGTTCGGACTGCTCATGATTCCACCTCAACCTTCAGATCCTTCAGCTTAAATAATTGATACGGCAGCAGGTCAGGAGAGTCCAGCGTCACACTCGTCACATGATCGATTCCGGATAGGCCTTCTACAAGATGATACAAATCGGAGGCGTACAGTTTTCTTCCCGGAAGCCAGCCCAGGCCTTCCTCTCCTCCGCTTACCGGGTCTAAAAAACGTGTAATGCTGTCGGTAACCGTGCTGCCGATGCTTTTGTCCATGGCTGAAACTACCATTTCGATCGCAACATCCCGGTAATCGGGCTCTACCACATGGACACGGGTGGTCAGCAGCTTGCGGGCATCCAGATAGGCTTTGACACTCTGCTTCATTGCCGTCATTTCTCTGAGCAGATCCTTCTGATTCGCAGTCTGCAGAACCAAGATTACTGAGACATGACCGAAAGCCTCTTTGTTCACGCCAGTGCCGTTCTCCATGTCCGTATTGATCAGACAGAGGATACGCACCGCTAGGTCAGGATATGTCTCCCGGATGCCTGGGATTTCCAGCAAGCCTTGTTCCGCCAAAAGCTGAAAATCCGCCGAAGTTACTGCTCTATAGCACTCTGAGAATTGCTTCACCCCGCGCCGTATCCCGCTTGTCAGCTCTTCTTCCTCAGTCAAGGTTACACCCAGCAGTTTGAGAAACTGCACTTGGCTTGCTTCTGTCACCTGGTCAATCCGGTAGAGAACCATTTCACTGAACCATGCAAACAGCTCAATCAGCGTAATGCCGGGATCCGAGGGGTTATAATTCGTCCAGTCCGGATCGTAGAGCGGAATCAGCGTTTTGGCATCCGCCACAAGCTCGTCAAAGCCCAGATCATCCAGACTCGGTACTGGAAGCGGCATAAGTCTTCTTCCTTTCTATGGTCAATTTACTGCTCCGCCGGAAAACAATAAGGGCAATGTACCGCTGACCCCGGAGCAGCAGCCCGTTCGGTCAGAAACTTCCGGTCCTCCTTGAGGATCGCCGCAAGCCTGCAATCTGCCGTTGTCCCGGTCAAATCATGCAATAGGCCCGTGTTCTTATCCAGAAGATATGAAAAGAGATGTTCCTCCGGCTTGTTGATCAGGTGTGTCCCTCCATAGATCAGCTCGTCTTCCTCAAGGAAGATATTCTCCGAGTGGATTCCACGGATCTTAAGCGGCGTAGTGTTGACATACTCATCGGCCCGGCTTAAAAAAACGATGTCCCCCCGCTCAAACACAGCGATTTTCACAAAAAACGAAGTTGCACCCGAAGCCAGACTGTTAAGAATATAGGTACGGACCGTCAAATCATCGGTGATATCAAATTCTAGGTCACTGCCCTCAGGATAGCTGCGCTCCAGCGGTTGTCCGTCCAGAGTCTGGCATTCTAGAATGTCACCGTCAATGGAGACAACGATCAGTTGTACCGGTTCATAGGTTCTGTAGCGGAGCCTGATCACCCCATTCTTCTTGAAGCCCTTAATCACCAGCGATTTCACCCCGCTTCCAGCCTCCACCCGCTCAGCAAGCGCGTACTGAATGGAATTATCGTCAGACCGGACCGCGCTGTATTTCGGGTAAGGGGCAAGAGGTTTATAAGGTCCGTTCTCCAAGGGTTCAAGACTTACAGTGAAGCATTGCACCGAAGCTTTGATGACAATACCGGAAACATAATCAACGCCTGGCGTATTCTTAATCACAGCATAGACCTCGGAAATATACAGGTTTTGGCCCAGCTCCCAGCCCTTATTCCCGTCCCCTCCATAGAGCGGATGAAAAAACTGCTTCAGGTTATCTATAATCCGGCCCTCCGCCACTTTACGCTGCTCTACCGAGGTAAAAGCAACTGCTGCCTCTACGCCGATCTGTACATAATCCGGGCCAATCACTGCGATACCCGGCACATTCGTGTCCAGCGTCGCTGAAGCTCTGTCACATAGATAGGCTTCAATCTCACTGAGCAATTCCTGGCTGGGAACCGGCTTCGGCTCGTCTGTATCCGGGACCACAATGATTGTGGCTGTGCCGGGAACGAACTCCAGGTCACGATTCATGGCGCTGAGACATTTTACCTTGGCAATCTGGGGCATGGCCTCGCGCACCAGCCACTCCATATCCTCTGCGGTAACGCCCCGGTCCCAGCTTTTCAGCGTATGCGGCCCGCGGATCTCAGCCTGATCCGCCTCCTCCTGGTCAAATCCGCCGTCTGCCGCCACCGGATTGGTCACCGAATCCAGCCAGCTGAAGCTGTCCCATATCTTCGTTATTGCACCTGCCGCAACATTGCCGGCAGCCCCGCCTCCATGCTTGTAGTCGCACTGGATATTATCAATTCCGGTAGGCGGGATCATCCCATTCCTGCCGTCACCGAAAATAATTGCTCCGCTGCTTCTGTCCAGCATATAGTGCCTGCCGTCCGATGTAGACAAGGAGAAGGTGGCGACTTCCTCCCACAGCACCCATTCCCCTTGGCCCGAGGCCTCCCGGACGCGAAGACTCTGGCCAGGCAGAACAGGTGACTTCGACAACTGAAAGCTCTGGTTCTCTTCACCGTTGCTTGATCCCGGGATCTCGCCTGCAACTGAATAAGAATTGCGGGCCCACACCACATTAGAGGGGATAGCATCTACCTGGGGAAAGATCTCAAAGTGTCCTTCATCCAGCCGGGCGCGAATCCAATACTGCTCGGTTCCAAACAGCGCGCGTTTCTCGATATCCGATGGCACGGCAAACTGCAGAATCTCCCTGCGGGTGAAGCCCCGGATCTCGTCATTGACACTTAAGGCCAGCCATCTTCTGCCGTCCCAGTATTCCCAGGCCACAACCGGACGCCCGAGCTGTTCACCGGTTAACGGGAAAAAGAGCGAAACCGGAAGATTGCGGATGTCACGGTCAAAGCCCAGGTAGAATGTAGGTGCAAGCTCGGTACAGGGATAGAAGGGCTTGAAAAATTCCCCGGCCTTCAGGCATTCGGCTGTCTTGTCCTCAAAGCTGAAATTATTCTCTGTGAGCACTGTTTGCGGATGCGCCTCCAGCGTGTAGCTGTAGGCAATACCCAGTTTGCGGATCGAAGGTGGCGCATAAGTCGCTTGCGTAACCTTCAGCTGGGCTACGGTGATGCTTCCCTCTCCCAGCTTGACCGCTTCATCTTCGTATTCATATTTCGCTTCCTCACCATAATTGCCGCCGGTGATGCGGACACGAATCCAGTAGCCTTCCTCACCGTTCAGGGTCAGCGGTTTGATCCCGGGACACTGAAATCTCAGGGTTCCGCTTGCTGTAAGACTGGCTACACTTCCTTTGTTACCGATTTCAGCAGAAGCATCATTACCCGGAAGCTCTTCCAGGCTGCCGATCACGAGCCATTCCTTGCCATTCCAGTACTCCCAGCCCAGCCGCACGTATGAAGTATCCGGCAGCTTGCTGATCTCCGGATCAGACAGCTCAATCGTCAGCGTAATCTGTGCATTTGCTTTGGAGAAAGCTTCCCTGCAAGCGATGTAAAAAGTATCGTTCACTTTGGGCTTCTCCCCGAAAGGATAATAATCCTTGCCCATATCCAGCAGGTTGCCGTTGTGGACCGTCAAATCCGGAGTCAGCGGCAGTGGACTTGCTACATTCAGCTCCATACGGATGTCCTCGATATCCGGCATCAATGTAGAGGCTGTTATAGGTGTCTTCAGTTCGGCAAATATCCACTTATTGGACCATTTACGCCGAACTTCGGCTTGTTCATAGCCGGTAATCGTCTTCGCATGAACCCCGGACAGATGATTGAACCGGAACACAGCCCTCCATGCAGTATCCTCCAGGGTCCCGGACATCTCCGGATGGAGCTGAACAGTATTGCCCTCTTCATCGAAGCAGAACCAATCCATATTCAGCACCAGAGCTTCGGTCACACCTTGATTCTGCACAGCCATAGACAATGCCGCTTCCGGCTTGTTGAAGTACACAGACAAGCGGCTGTTCTCTTCCCCGAACCCCAGCAGCTCCGATTGTCCCAGATACAGCCTGTGGATTACCGTCGAATCACCTCGGAACAATTTGGCGCTTTGGCCGGAAGGCTCCTCTGAGAAGAGGTAATCCTGATTGCTCCACTGGTCCTCTTTTGGATCAAGGCTAACGGCTCTCACCAGCCGCGGCTGGATGACCGTCAGATCCTTTTCCGTTTCAAAAATAACCTCCGCCTGATTCTCAGGCTGTGCCGATACCTTGGTCCCTGCCGGAATCGTATTAATAGGGTCCGCATCCGGCTTTTGCTTGAACAGCAGCGGTACTTTGGCTGCTCTCGGCGGTGTAGGATGAATGCCGATCAGATTCAGAAAGGAGATGAAGTTTTTCTCGGGTGCCTTGTTCAGCCGGTCGATGACCTTACCCGTCATATTGGTAAAGATATGAACCAGAGCGTCCACCTTCTTGTCCGCTTCCAGCTCCGTCAAATCTGTCCATTCCCTGCTGCAGTATTGGTAGATTAAGCGTCTCAGCTCTGGAACCAGCTGTTCCTGATTCCGCTTGTCAATGGTAGGTACAATGTTTGTCATTATTTCCCCACGCTTTCAAGGAAGAATGGATAGACGAGATTATATTTGCTGTTGCTGGCCCTGATGGTATAGTCAATGGACACTTCCAGCTCAGACTGGTCGGAGCGCGGTGTGACTGTAATATCATCCACTTCGATCCGCGGCTCCCAGTTCAACAGTGCTTCTTCAATAAAACTTCTTAACAATGTGGCAGTGCTCATCGTGTTCGGCGCAAATACCAGCTCGTTCAGCCGGCAGCCAAAGTCCGGTCTCATTACCCGTTCGCCACGGGCGGTGGAAAGGATCAGAATGACCGATTCCCGGATGGAGTCTTCTCCCTCCGATGCGTTGATTCTGCCTCTTTGGACAGCGAAGGGATACTTCCAGCCCCGTCCCAAAAAATCTACGACTTCCATAACTCAGCCTCCTATTAAGACCGTTCCCGCCGCAACCACCTTGCCTACCGGCAGGTCGGCCGGATCATTGCACGTCAGCGCCGGATCACTGTTTCTGGCGGCCATTTTCCCGTTGATTTTTACTGTTGCGCTTCCGGCGATGATTTTCCCCTGATTTTTGGGAGGTTTTTGAAACGGGCCTCCCTGCGGGACATGTGCCGGTGTATTGGTTGCCGTGGAGTCCACTGTAGCTGCCGGCTGGCCCATAATCTTGACGTTCGTGCTGAGCGCACCGTCCAGAATCCCCGTAAACGGATGAGGCAGAGGTGTCGGTACAAGCGCAGCTCCGGCAGGAAGCATCACGATATGCGTATCGGTGGCCAGAATGCGGTCGCCTTTTTTCGCGGCAGGCTGTCCCATCATTTAGCCTCCTTATTAATTGATGTTGACCGTTGCCCCTTTGATCGTCATACTGGCCGCTGCTTTGACATCCATGCCCGCCGACGCTTCAATCTTGGTGTCCGCTGATGATTTCATTTCAATGGTTTTGGCGGAGAGGGACAGTTTGCCGCTCGGGGCGGAAATTTCAATATCCTGTCCCGACAGGACCGATATCTTATTGGCTTTGGTGTCAAAAACGATTTTGTTTTTTCCTGATTTATCCATGATCTGGATTTGCTCTGCGCCGCCTTTGTCATCCAGCCTGATTACATGACCTTTGGAGGAAGTGAGCGTAATGTTCTCTTTCCCCTCGGTATCGGCAAACTGCAGGATATGTCCGCTGCGTGACTTGAACATTCGGATATTATTCTTGCCGTCCTTGTTGGTCTCCGGCGGAGCATCCTTCCCGTTCCACAGAGACCCAATCACATAGGGGCGGTTAACATCTCCGTTCTCAAAGACCACCAGCACCTCATCTTCCACCTCAGGCAGGTAAAAAGCCCCCCGCTCCTTCCCGGCCATCCATGAGGCCATCCGGGCCCAGTTGGATTCCGGCATGCCCATCAGCGGGATCTTCACCTTCACCCGTCCAGGTCCCGGTTTATCCGCATGGTTCGCGGAGTCATTGTTGATCACAATCCCCACCATGACCCCGAAGAGCCGTCCTTCGCTGATGATGCTATCGACAAAACTGGTAATTCCGGGTCCCTCATTCATAGGCCAGTCCTCTTCACCTTAAAAGTCGTTGTATACCCCTTGCTGTCAATCTTGTGAACCGTAGAGACAATATAGTAAATACCGCTGAAGCGGTCGCCCATGCCCATCAGCTTCACCGTCTGGCCGGACCGGAGCAGCGGATTCCCCCAGCACATCCCCTCACCGGCAATGAAATCGCGCAGACGGCTGTTATAGGCGGCAGAAGCCAGTGTTTTGGCCTCGCTCATATCGAGCAAATTTTCAGCCATGATGGAGATTGGTGATTCCTGGATGGCTTTGGCGCTTATAGAGAACCCAGATTCGGTGCCGCCCATCTTGGTCGTCTCGTCTCCGGTTTTCGCTTCGGCTTCCAGCTCTTTTTTCTCCTTCACGTCCCAGCCCTTGACCTTCACCTTACTCCCCCGCGTAAGTGTCCGAAGCTCCAGGTTCAGTCGTTCAAAATCCTTCTTGAAGGTCATCTCGGGAAGCCCTGGAGCTTTCACAGACCGCGACTTGACAAAATACAGCTTTTTGTCGTCTACATAGAGCTCATAATCCAGCATGGCCGCCCGCTCCAGCAGAAACTCGTAGTTGCTCTGATTGTTCTGGAACAGGTAGGGATAGACGGTGCCCGTATCATCAACCACTGGGGTGAGGCCATGCTCCTTAGCGATTTCCGAGGCGATATCACTGAGCTTTTTCTTCGCAAACACTTTGCTTCTCGTCCCCATCCGAAGCCTGTGCAGCAGGTCATACCCGCGAATCTCCAGTACAGAGTGCTCCGAGAAATTCAGATCCAGCGAAGTAACCTCTCCGCTGATCAGCGGCTGGGGCTTGTCGAGACCAAGCGACAGCTTCACTTTGTCCCCCGGCTTGATGCTCTTCAGATCAGTTCCCCGCCACATCCCGCTGCCGGAATTGACCATATTCATCTGAATGGAAAATAAAGCCGGCAGATTGATCTCATCCTCCAGCGTAACTCCCTCGACCGCGGCAGTAAGCTCTGCGGACAGCTTGCTTCCATTCAGCTCTATCTTATAATTCGCTACACTGGTGCCCATGCAACCCCCGCCTTAATCCGGGATGACCAAGGTCCTCCCGATATCGTTTTTTCCAGGAAAGCCGACGGGATTCACAATCCGGTTCAGCTCGGCAATCCTGCGCCATGCCAGCGGCTCCTTCAGCGCCTCATTCGCGATCAGGTCCAGCCGGTCACCGCTTTTAACCACCCATAGCTTACGGCAGGCATTCAGGCCCTGGCTGTCCTCCACGGTTTTGTCCGGCTCGTCCGTGATGAAGGTAACGTCAAGCAGAGAGCGGACCGGTGTGCCATTCTCCATGAACATTGTGAACTTCTGCTCAATTTTGCTGAGGAGGCCCCGGTAGGTGAAGCCGCCCCAGACGAACATGCAGACCGGCGGCTTTTTCGTGCTTTTCCCGCTGACCTTGGGATCAAGCAGCGAGGTCAGCAGCCTGGTTTTCTTGCGCACATCCGTGCGTTTTTCATATGTGTCATAGAATAAAGAAACCTTGAATTCCGGTGTCTCCGTGATTTGAAATTGCTTGTTGTTCTTCTCCCCGGTATATTTTCCTTCGAAGGAAACGGTGTACTCATTGGGGTTGAACATCACCTCAATGGCTCCGCCGCCCATATCCAGGGGGATAATCTTTGCCTTTTCCGCCATTATCTAAGCCCCCTCCGATCCTTGCGGATCGCCATTTTCTTCTCCAGCACCTGATAGACCCGTTCAGCCAGCTGATTCAGTTCCGCAGTGTCCATCTTTGCGGCAGGGGCTGCCGCTCTGGGGGATGGCTGAGCCTTAATCTGCTGGGCGGCCTGCCCCTGGGGCATCACCTCCTGCAGCTGCTGGACCGTCTCCTGCCCTCTAGCCTTGGGTGCTTCCTGCTTCCGCAGAATCAGGCTGGAATGTCTGCCTGCGGGCGGGTGCATCTCCTCTAGCAACGGAGCAGCAATGTAAGACCAGCTCCCGCGTCCGCTCCTCCGCTGTGCGGAACGCACTCCGAGCTCCTCAGCCATATGGATCAAGCCGGGGATCGGATCATTTGCCGGAAGGCCCTTAGCGTTCCCTTGGCGTGCAGTGCTGCTGAGCAGGGTTGAAGCCTGCCGCAGAGCGGCAAGAAGCAGAATGGGCTGGACGGCCAAGGGCTGCAGCCTGTTGAGAAGTGAAGCAGACTCCTGCGGCAGCGGATTCCGGGGAACCTGTCTGCTCTCCATTTTCTCCAGCACTGCCGCAATCCCTGGGCCTAAGCCCAGATGAATACCGGGGCTTGCGGAAGGGAGAAAATCCTGACTTGGCATGAAGATCCATGGAGAAGAGTTATGCTGTGCATTCACAGCGGTCCCGCCAGAGCTGGAGTCAACCTCCATGCTATTCTTTAGCACCCCTGCAGGAGCTTGCCCTGACTGCACATCCCGATTAGCCGCCAGATCCCGTTTCAGCGACCGATGACGCTGAGTGTTCAAGGCGTCAACAGCATGGAACAAGGTGTGGGTCCGCAGCGTATGCAACTGTTGATGGACGGCCCGCAATGGCTGCGGGATATCGTCCTTGAGGAATTCATGCTGCCGGGATTTCCGGGCATGCGGTACAATCCCATCTTCCTGGTGCTGCTCTACCTGCTCTGTTCCGCCTGCCGGGGATTCCGGCACGGGTGACAGGTGCAACTGCCTTGTTTCAGCTGTTCTCTTCAGAGCCCGTGTATCTTGCGGGCTTATAGGTTCCGGTTCACTTTCAGCTAGCCCGATAGTTCGATATGCCGTTGTTACATGAATTACATCCCTGTTTTGTTGCTTGCTGACTCTCGCCTGTAAGGCATGGATGAGGTTCAGATTACCGTTCTCTCCGTGAAGCGTATTCTGTTCGCTACCCTGGTTTCCCGGATAGGAATCAGGAATGCCCTTTGCAGCTCCACTGCTGCCTGTACTGATCTGCAACTTTCGATTTGGAGATTGCTGCTGCAGCATAACCTGTGTCAGCGGATGGATGATTGACTGATGGATATGCGTGTGCTGAATCAGGCTCACCTGATGAATAACTGCACCTGCGGATTTCACCACCTCAGGCTCTGTGAACAGCAAAGGGAATTGCCGCAGGATCAGATTCTGAAACCGGCTCCGCCATCTGGTGATGCCATACTTCCCCAGAATGGACTGGACGAAATCCTGCCTTTTCTGATCAGATGTTACTGTATCCATTTACCGGTACCTGTACAGCCCGTTATGGGTCAGCACCAGACTTTCCACTGCCACTGCACTGCTGCTGGCGCTGAATGCCGGTCCTTCCCACTTGATGGGACAGGCTTCGATGAAGTTCCACCACACCTTTGGTGTGCCGGAATGATCCAGCAGGCAGATAGACCCGTTGCGGCGTTTCACGACTCCATTGATCACATTCTGATACCAGTTCCATAGAAATTCGTCGTTCGTGACCCCATTTTTCAGCGTCAGGTCGGAATATTTCGTCTGGCCGAGGAAGACAAATTCCTTGTGGTTCTCGCCTCCGAAGTTCTTCCGTTCCACCTGTGTCTCAATACTGAGACCTGAGACATCGGAGAAACCGGCGACGGATATCCCGTCAATCTCCACGATGAAGTTATAGGCAAGATAGGGATCCTCCCGATACCCGGGCACCCAATTGCTTTTTGCACCGATATTCAAAATATTCGCCTTCATGTTATCCTCCTAAGCCTCAAAGAAGTTCTTCTTCTCTTCCCCGCCACCCAGCTTTTGGTTGATTTTGCTGACTTCCCTGCACCAGCGGTCCCGTTCAGCGTGTTCGAGGTTCAGCACGGCTGGATAGTCCCAATGCAGATAGTAGGTTAGAAAGGCTACCTCCTCATAGAGGCGGTCAAGGGGGTAGCCGATTATTCCCCCGGCGGTTCCAGTTCAATCTCAAACGGCTGCTCGCATTTGGGGCATTTGGCATGTACGGTATTGGTGCCGTTCTGGTTAATCCGGTTATACATATCCTGCAGATAGGCAAAATCCGAAGTATACAATTCTTCAATCACTCGCGGCGTGATCATGCCAAGCCCGCCCAGGCTGGTTACCACTCTGGAGAGCAGGATGACCGTCAAATACGCCGGGTTGGACTGGACCCGGGAATCCCGGAGCGGCGTAATTTCATCCGCTGCGGTGGCCAGGCGCATCGTTCCCTGCTTATGGAGAGTGCCTGCCTCATCCACATAGCCCTTAGGCAATGTGAAGCTGAATTCGGTTTGCAATAGTTCCAAGTGTTATCCCTCGCTTCAGAAAATTCTGGTTCCTTCACTTCGCCCGCATCCTCAGGCTGTGAATTTGATCCCTATACCGGCCATCTCATGTTTTGGCGTATCGTATCAAATTCCTTGTGACGATGGGGAAAAAGCAAAAAGCTATTTCACTCTGCGTACACCTTCATGAACCAGCTCCATGGATTCAACGGAGACTTCGTTCCCTTTGGCGCTGAGTGCACTGACATCATACTTGATCGGCCAGGCTTCGAGGATATCCCACTGCGCCTTGTCATTGCCTTCTTCATCCACCAGGATGATCGACAAGCTCTTGCGGTTCTTCAGGGCACCCTTGTCTTCAATCGACTTGCGCCAGTTGTAGAGCTCCAGGGAGTCGGTCAGACCTTTTTTCAAGGTAATGTTGCCGAATTTGGTCAGCCCTGAAAGCTTGCGTGCATGCGGAGCATCAATGCCCTCACGGTAATCCACAGCCTCAGTAGAGGTATCTGGAATTGTCGCATCAGCGAATGCTGCAGTTTGAATACCATCAATCACGACGCGGAAGCGGTAATTGCGGTAGGGGTCCATTCTTTTGCCGGTTGCCATAGGATAAATCTCCTCTCAATCTCTTATTTGGATAGGGTTTTCTGGCTGACCCGAATGACTACGAATTCAGCAGGTTTGACCGGTGCCACACCGACCTCGATAATCAGCTGGCCGGCATCCCGTACAGCCGGAGGATTATTCTCCTCGTCCACTTTAACGAAAAAGGCCTCTTCCTGCGTAGTTCCGTACAAAGCGCCGTCTCTCCAGACCCGGGTCAGGAAGGCTGTCAGGTTGCGTTTCACCTTGCCCCAGAGGCTTGGATCATTCGGTTCAAACACCACCCATTGGCTGCCCTCGTCAAGGGATTCCTCAATGTACATCATCAGCCGCCGGACGTTGACATAATTCCATTCGGAATCGGAGGACAGGGTTCTGGCCCCCCATACACAGATGCCTTCCGGCAGGGAACGGATCACGTTGATGCCTTCCGGGTTGAGCAGCTCCTGCTCTGCTTTGGTGATGATCTTCTCAATGCCCACAACCGTATCCAGATAGCCATCTGTAGTTCCGGCTGGTGCTTTATGAACACCGCGAACAGAATCCACATAAGCATAGGTTCCGGCAATCGCGCCTGACGGCGGTACGAGCTTTTGCTTGCCTGTGAGCGGATCGTTAATGTAGACCCAAGGATAATACAGGGCACCATAGGAGGTGTTGAACGAATTACCTGAATAGTTGCCTGCGCCTTCCTTGAAATCCTTGACCTGCATCGGGGTCAGCCCATGTGGAGGGTCAACAATGAAGATGCAGTCTTTTCGCAGCTTGCAATAATTGAGCATGTCCAGGATCGTGCCCCGGCTGTAGGCCATATCCGCAAGGTCTGGAGCAGCCACAATATTGATGCCGTCAATGGTGTCAAAGGCGTGAATCCCGGCCCGTCTAACCGAATCTCCCAGGAAATCAATCGGAGACATCCCGTTCACACCGCCGCTGAGCGACAAGGCCGTTTCATTAAAGGCCGGGGTTTTCTCCATGTTCTCCAGGATGGTCAGATCGACCAGCGGCTTCACTTTTACAAAAGCAGAAACCTCGTTGACCTTCTCCACGAAATTGATCAGCAGCATATTGTCGAAGATTTCGACGATTTTGCCGGCTTCATCTTCCCCGTTGTATTCATCATTAAAATCACTGTCTTCCAAATATTGCACGACCATTTTGAAACCGAATTGCTGCTTATTGGAGGACTGGCTGACCTTGACCGAAATCCGGTTGCCCCATACCCCTTCCGAGCGTGCTACTACCTTGAACAGATCCAGGTTATCGGTGTCTCTGATCGCAAGGGAGGCAGGCTGAATATCTGTAGGTGCCGCTCTTACCACATAGCAGGAGGTACCGCCTTCAGCGAAAAAATTATACACGGCATAAGCCAGATAGCCATTCGGAATAAATTGGCCGAATTCGTTGACGAATTGGCTCCAGTTCGTGACCAGCACTGCTTTGCCGATCACGCCCTTCTCTGAAATCCCTACAAAAGCCCCTACAGATGTGCCTACGCCGGCAATCGGTTTGACACCGCTTGAGACTTCCTCTACATACACACCTGGCGATAAATAATTTGCCATCTTTTACCCTCCTAAAAGTTTTGTTAGCCTATGCTCCAATGACTGAGCTACGTACAAAACTCGCTTCGAAAGCATACGCCTAAGTTTTGTTAGCCTATGCTCCTGTTGAGCATGTGCTGGATTTTGCGGAAAATCCGCTTTTCCGGTTGACTTGCAACGGGTTCCCTCCATGAATCACTCCTTTCAAAGAAGAAGCCTGGACCTGTCTATTTAAATGGGGTGAATGCCCAGATCCTTTACCTGTACCCGAGGAATCGTAATCGACTTATCCGCAGGCAGCCTTACCGGAGATACCAGATAAGACAGGCTTACCTTGGCAGGCTTGCCGGGAAAAACCTCCCACAGCTGCTTGATATCCTGAATCGTCAGATTGTTGTACGAAATCCGGATCTTGTCATTACCGCAGGCGGCGAGGTTTCCCCTGAGGTCTGTGCCGCTGAGCACCGGGTGCTCATGGAACAGCTGAAAAATTCTGCCCAGTATGAGCTGCTCCGTTTCTCTGTCCTTAGCATACGGGGTGAGCAGATAATACAAATCGAGGTAAGCGGGCGGATAATTGAACTGGTTCGTGCCGCTGATCTCTTCCTTCTCACTGTTGCGCATGCTCGGACTGTGGCTCAAATAATATAGGCACATCGAGAGCTTCATTGTGGAGCTGTCGATGTCGCTTGGGGAGCCAAAGCTGATGAAGCTGTCATCGTTCAGCTCAGGCACTTGTGCCTTAAGCAGTGCTTTCAGACTGGTGCTGACATCTCTAATTACTGTACCGGTATCCACAGCCATGCTTATTTCACCTCGATCAGTTTGTGATACGGAGCATAATCGGATTGCAAAAAGGTTTTGCCCAGCTTGAGATATTCCCGCTTCGCTGCCAGCATGATCTGCTTCATCCCGATTGCACAGCCCTCGTGTGCGGCATAAAAGGCAGCGTTCAAGGCAATGTTCTTGATATTGCCTCCGGCAAGAATGAACTTCTCCGCCATGAAATCGTAATCCATGTCCGGATCAAGCGGCGCTCCCGCCGGGAACATGCCCCGCCAGATCTGCGCACGCTGATTTTCTTCCGGGAAAGGAAATTCCAGCTTGAAATGCAGCCTGCGCGCAAAGGCATCATCCAGGTTCTGATTCAAATTGGTAGCCAGGATCACGATCCCGGTATACTCCTCCATCTTCTGCAGCAGATAGCTGATCTCCACATTCGCATACCGGTCATGGGCATCCTTGACCTCTGAACGCTTGCCGAACAAGGCATCCGCTTCATCAAAAAAGAGAATGGCATTGGAGGTCTCTGCCTCATCAAAAATCCGCGACAGATTCTTCTCTGTCTCCCCGATGTACTTGCTTACAATCTGCGAGACATCGATTTTGTAGATTTCCAGGTTCAGCTCAGTGGCGATCACCTCAGCTGCCATCGTCTTCCCGGAGCCCGGCGGGCCGGAAAACAGAATGTTGAGCCCTCTGCCCAGGGACAGCCGTCCCGCGAAGCCCCACTCCCCATAGACAAGCGAGCGGTACTTCACCTGGTGGCAAATTTCCCGCAGCTGGCTTAGCTGTTCGCCAGGAAGCACCAGCATGTCCCATGTATACATGGCCCGGATCTTCGTTGCCAGCGCCTGGATTTTGCGGCTGGACTGGAAGTAACAAGCCTCGTACAGATCTTTGGCGCTTACCTCAGCCCCGCTGGAACCGTTCCATACGGCGATATTCTCGCCGCCGTTCAGCGCGGCCCGGATCTGTCCGGAAGTGAATCGGAAGCTGCCGCTGAAATCCGCCAGCTCGATCTTCGGAGACAGCCTGTAGTCCTGACCAAAGTTCGTCCAAGCCTGCTTGCGGGCCGCTGCGTCCGGAAAGGGGAATTCGATCTGCATGAAATTCAGTTGAACCCCGGTTAAGCTTATACCCCACTCTGCTTCTCCAAGGATAAAAGTCAGAGGTGCATAAGTATCGAGCATTTCCACTAGAAGCCGGATCTTCACGCGGTAACGGTCGTCTTCGGTCACCATGCTGTCGAAGCCTGTGAAGCAAAGAGCCGCATGTTCCAGGAGCGCATGCCGTCCGAGCAGCTTCAGCATTTCGCTGAAATCCACCTCTGGAAGCAGCAGCTTGTCCATATCGGCAACCAACACAGATAATCCCAGCTTGCTGCAGACACCTCGAATGCCGCTAAGCTTCCCGGCTTCATCCGGACCACTGCAGTACAGGAGACTGCCGGCCCTGCGTTCCTCGCCGCTGCTGTAATGCTTCACAAACCGCAGCAGGTTCTGCTCCAGCTCTTCAGGGAATCCTGTCCGCTGCGGAATGACCAGAGTGTCCAGGCTTGCTGCCTTCGTCAACCGCTCGTCCAGCACCTCATAACCGAGCAACAGGTTCACCGCCCAATCCTCCAGCTTCAACGGTCTGGCGATCAGCGGTGTGCGGCTGTCACCGAATTCGCCTTTTCGTTCCAGCAGAAATTTCATTAAAGGGGCATGGGCATCGAACAGCAATCGGGCCGCAACCCTCTCCTCCTCTGACCCGGTAAACAACCCCAGGACAAACTCAACCGAAGGGCGCCTGTCCGTCATATCATTCTGTAAAAAGGCGTAGATCCGTTCATACTTGCGGTCCAGTTCAGCTGCCAGACATGCAATAACGATGTTTACCTCTAGAGAAGACAGGTTAAGCGTAGAAGCCACCTGCGGGAGGATCAGACGGACCTCTTGCCCATGACTGGCCCTCAGTCTGGAAGCGATACGTTGCTCTAACTCATTAATCTTCGCTGTTAGCAGATTTGTGTCGTCTTCATCCGTGGACTGGACATCCAGCAAATAGTGGATCTCTTCGTCCATTGGAGACAACCCGGAGTCCAGCTGGGGCGCATCCAGCATCCTGAGTTTGAGCCGAAGCTCCAGCCGCTGCAATTCCTCTGCCAGATACTCGTGGTTGGAGCTGTAGGGTGGGGCAGCCTCATTGTCCTCCGGTTCGGGAATGGCTTCGGAAGCAAGAGTACAATCGGATGCCGGATTAAGAGCAGGTGCAGCTTCTCGTTCCCTACACTCGGCTTCCCGTGTTTCCTGACGAAAGGTTCTGGCCAATTTTTTGAATTTCATCGCCTGTTTCTGTCCTCACTCTATATTTTTCTCGTTCATATATAAAGTAAGTTTGGGGAGGGGAATTACAACTGGGTGGGTAGGAAATTTTGGAAGAGTATGCGAAATACTAATTGACTTTCGTAAAAGCCTCGTGATACATTGTGCATACACGGAATACACAATTTTCGAGGAGGTAGGGTATGCTGGCATTAGATATTAGAAATTTAAATAAAAAATATCCCCATTTTCAGATCAAAGATGTATCTTTTCAATTGGAGCAGGGCTATATTATGGGTTTTATCGGGGTCAACGGCGCGGGAAAAACGACCACGATCAAATCGATCTTGAACATGGTTCAAGTCGATAGTGGCGAAATATGCATTTTGGGCAAGAACATCGCTGAACACGAAATCGAATTGAAGCAGGAAATCGGATGCGCCTTCGGTGATATTGATTTCTATACCCGCAGCAAGCTCAAAACGCTGACCAATGCTACAAAGAAGTTCTATAAGAATTGGAACGATGAAGCCTACTACAACTATCTGAAGAGATTCAAATTGGATGAAAACAAAAAAATAGCAGAGCTGTCTACAGGCATGAAAGTAAAGTACAACTTAGCCCTTGCTTTATCGCATGGCGCCAAGCTGCTCATCCTAGATGAACCGACCAGCGGACTCGATCCTGTCTCAAGAGACGATCTGCTGGATATCTTTCAGGAGCTCGTTATTGGCGGCGAGATTAGCATTCTTTTCTCTACTCATATTACATCCGACTTGGAGCGGTGTGCGGATTTTATAACCTACATTGAACACGGGCAAATCATTGCCAGTTCCGAGAAAAACGAGTTTAAGGAGTCCTACCGTTTACTCAGTGGCAGCGAAGCCCAATTGGGCGAAGTGAAGGAACATTTGATTTCCTACAAAATCAACTCTTTCGGCTTTACCGGATTGATTCATGCCAAAGACATTGATCCACTCTCCAACCTAAGGGGAACCACGCCGAGCCTCGATGAAATCATGATCTACTTCGCGAAAAAAAAGGAGGATGTATATGTATAATTTGGTGATGAAAGATTTGAAATTAGGAGTAAACCCTTGGTTCTTCGTATTACCTTTAATTATTGGCTGCTTAATGCTTATTCCCGGCTGGGTCTACTTTATTGTACCGCTATATTTCTGCTTCATAACGATACCGAATATGTTTAGCGGATTTAAAAGCCAGAATGATTTGATGTTTAGTACGATGATGCCTGTGACCAAAACAGACATCGTGAAGTCCAGGATAACCGTTATTGTCATTCTTGAACTCATGCATCTTCTCGTTGCAATGATCTTCAGTATATTTACTTTTCGTTTGTATCCTCATCTGACTTACATTTTCTATCCGCCGCATATGGGTTTTTGGGGATTATGTTTCATCATGCTGGCGATCTTCAACATCGTATTTATATCCATGTACTACAAGACAGCGTATAAGTATGGCGCGGCAACGACCGCATCCACTACGGCCGCTATACTATTTGCCGGAGTTGCCCAATGGGCCGGAATCCAAAGTCCTTGGGTAAACGACATTTTCTATGGCTCAGGGACGGATAATATCGCGCTTCAACTATCTATTCTGATGGCGGGCCTCGTAATTTTCATTGCATTCACCCTGATTGCCTATCGGATTGCGGTAAAGAGATTCCAAAGAGTGGAGATAATATGAACGTAACGATTTCGAATACTTCCGAGAAACCGATTTATCAGCAGCTTTACGAACAGATCAGCGCACAAATCCTGAAAGGCGAGCTAGAAAGCGGCTATTGTCTACCACCCATTCGTCAGGCAGCCCTGGAGCTTCATGTTAGTGTCATTACCGTTAAGAAAGCTTGGGAGGAACTTGAGCGGAGCGGTTTGATCAATACGGTAACGGGTAAAGGATGTTTCGTAGCCGAATTCTCGCCCGACGAGATGCTGCGGATACGTAACGAAATGGTCCTAAAGCAAATGGAGGGCGATACATCCTACTACAAGTCCTTTGGCCTCACCCTTGATGAAGTGATTGGGCTGCTGAATAAGATTTATTAGCAGCCCCATACAGACGGATATGCTTGCCCTTGCGCTCCAGCTTGAACCACTTGAACTTAAACTTCTGCAGAATCCGGTCCACCAAACCCTGGAGCTTTTTGGCCCCCTTCATGAGCCCCTTTTGCAGGCTCTTGATCACGATTTTGCCATTACGGATGATCATGCTGCCGCTTTTGGATGCGAGCTTGGCTCCGGATTTCAGTAAGCTCTTGATGCCCTTGACTCCTGCTCCCGCTACCTTTTTAGCACCTTTGGCCGCAGCTCCAACGCCTTTCTTCACGGCTTGTCCGGCTTTATTCAGCCCTTTGCCGATCGCTTTGAAGCCAAGCTCCATCGCCAGCTCCACGAGTCTAATCCATAAGATTCAACCTATCACTCTTCATCCATTTTACAGTATTTATTAAAATTGATAATCAAAAATGGAAGTAAATAAAGGCCAACTCTGGTTATAAGGTAGCGTCAAGAAGTTTGTGTAAGAAAGCAAAAAGTAGCCTGCGGTGAGCTTCTCGTCCGCTTGTGGCTGACCGGTGTCCTGCGTATGCTCCGCTGCTCCGCCTTCTGCCGCTCCTGCCCCCATAGGCTTGGAGATGTCTACTCCGAGCAGATATTCCCACATCTTGCCTTCCAAATGACTGAGCGAACGCTTCGCCGCCTTGCCGAGCGCTCCCATCCGGGCAAGCACATCCAGAAACGTAGCAATGAGCAGGTTGCCCAGGGTTGAGATTAACTTGGTATAGAAGTTCTGTATCGCAGCCAGCGCCTGATCCACCTTGGCGGCAGGAAGTCCATGACCTGTGTGACTTTGGTTTTGAGCTTCTCTGCCAGCTGGTTGACGGCCTTCACGGCCTTATTGACGACTCCGTCAATTTTGCTGCATATTTTGGCAGCGATGCCCGGGAATTTGGCAAACACCACGGAGACCGTAAGCGTCAAATAACTCACACTTTGACACCAAGAAGAGGGCTGTTTGAGGCTTCATAACAACTGTGTGAGAGAGGGGATTTTTGAGGAGAGTTACTATTTAGGAATAAGTCAAAAAACAAAACACCCGGGTGCGTTTACACCCGGGTGGGGCTAACTGGTTAGCCTTGACCTATTCAGATTTCACCACCTCCCTATTAGGAAATATTCAGGAGGACTAGCAAATAAACAAAAAATACGAGGTTCTGTTCCATGTAGAGGGTCGCTACGGATGACACACCAGATTCGCCTGGGTAGGAGATCCAGAGAATGCTGGAAGTCCATTACCCTGAGTCGAAACGGTGGAAATACCTCCCCTAAAGCATTGAAACGGTGGAAATCACTGAGATTGAACTCAGTATAATGACAATTTATTGCCTCAACCGCCTCTTTTAAGGAACCACTTAGCAGGCACGTGGCAAGCTAGAGTTTTGAATACTGAAACCCCATCTGTTCAAAGCACTAGTTTTTCTTCCCAGTTCGCTTTAGCATCACTGAGTCTATTGAATAAAAAATCATAGAAAATGAACCATAATTATTCCTTCATCAGAATTCTTTTTATTAAAATCTCCTTAACTTTTCGTAATTCAATTTGTATCCCTCAAAGTGAGGTTACACAAAACCTTGACATATCCTAAGGCTAAAGAACAATATCTTGAAGACCTATTTCTACTACTTCTTCATTTTCAACACTAATACCCAATCCATGTTCTCGTTCCCATGTACAATCACATAATATTCCTACTCGTCTAATACCATCTTCGAAATCATATCTTATTAGCAAACTTGTAGGCGTAACAAGTTTCCCCAACTCGTCTAGTGATGAAATCTTTGGAGCAATTTTTTCAAGTTCTTCACTATTACTTTGCATTGCTCGATAATCTTCACAATTATCTAAATAATACTCAAGAATCTTATCTTCGCTCTCCTTTACTATGTCAAGCATTTTTGCTTTGAATTGAGAAAAAGCGTCCCGTTGGTTCGGCGTAATTTCCTCATTCTCTTCACCATAGATATTCAAAAGTATTTTTTGATTTTCTCCAAACATGGTTATCTCAGTTGTACCGATCCACAAATCTTCATATACAATTTCTCCAAACAACTCATCCTTTTCCATTTTCAGAGTATCGTCCTTTCTCATTTAACTTCACTTACTCCACCAAGGTGACCAAATTTAGAATTAATACTACTTGGAATCAATTGTATGGTTTTCCCATTATTAAGTTCATGCCAAGTGTACTTGTTTTGTGTTCTCCATTTTGCCACTTCAGCCTTTGTCCACTGCTTCTCTGGTGTTGACCACTGCTCTGCGAGCAATTCGTCAGCTTTTGAAAAATTAGAAGTTCTTGAACCAGACATACCCGTAATCTCAAATTCCGCCTTAGAAAACGGAGATAAATCTGGTACTGCATTCTTATATTCTACACCTTGAACGCCAGCATCATTAAAATATGGTTTTACTTCGGGACTATCGGAAATAAAAGTTGATTCACCTCTTTCACCAGTCCATTTACCATTACTTACGGGAGTTTGATTCAACCTTTCTTTATAAGTGCTCTTCAAAGGTGTTACATCATAACCTTTTGTTACTTTAGGAATTTTATCCGTTCCCTTAACGCTATTAAAATCAATCTTACTTTTATCTCCATCTGCATTCTTAGAGATATTATTTAGTTCTGTATCTTCTAGTTTACTAAGTTTACTATATTCCGCATCGCTGAGCTTGATCGGTTTCTTGCCATCGAGTTCTAGTTTCTTTAATTCCGTTTCGAGATTCTGCTCCTTGATGTCCCGCAATTCCCCATCAATGAGCAGCACCCAAGGATTAACCTCGCCATACAGACGGATATGCTTACCCTTGCGCTCAAGCTTGAACCGCTTGAACTTAAACTTCTGCAGAATCCGGTCCACCAGACCCTGGAGCTTTTTGGCCCCCTTCATGAGCCCCTTTTGCAGGCTCTTGATCACGATTTTGCCATTGCGTATGATCATGCTGCCGCTCTTGGACGCAAGCTTGGCTCCGGTTTTCAGCAAGCTCTTGATGCCCTTGACTCCTGCACCCGCTAAGGTCTTCGCACCAGTGGCTGCAGCTCCAACGCCTTTCTTCACGGCTTGTCCGGCTTTGTTCAGCCCTTTGCCGATCGCTTTGAAGCCAAGCTCCATCGCCAGCTCCACGAGTCCCATCGCGAGTGCGGTTGCCAGCGCAATGGCGGCCGGCTCGATCATCTTCTGCCAGCCTTGGCTCAGATAGGTGCCGATGTAGCCCGAGGCTTGGACTAGGGTCTGGGCGACGGATTTAATCGCATCTGCTTGCAGATACACCGTGATCAGGTTGATGATCATCGGGAGTGCAGCGGTAATAGCCCCGCCTGTGATGATCTCTGCAGCCACGACGCCAACCAAGATGCCTGCAATGGCAGCCAAAAGCTTCAATCCATTACTCTTCATCCATTTTATTACATATGATTTAATCTGGTCAAACAGCATTTTCGCATTGCCCGCACGGAGCTTCGCGCCGTCGGCAATTTTGCCACCCAGGCTTTGATCCGCCTTTCCGGTATCAAATTCCGCCATGATGCTGTCCATGGTGGCCGGATCGCGGCTGCCTGACACCTGCTTGCTCTCCCCGTCCTTGAGGTTTGCTTCCTGCACCAGTGCCGGGTCCATCTCACCCGCTTCGACCGACTCCATTTCGATGTCGTCTGTGGTGAGCTTCTCGTCCGCTTGGGGCTGACCGGTGTCCTGCGTATGCTCCGCTGCTCCGCCTTCTGCCGCCCCTGCTCCCATCGGCTTGGAGATGTCTACTCCTAGCAGATACTCCCACATCTTGCCTTCCAAATGGCTGAGCGAACGCTTCGCCGCCTTACCGAGCGCTCCCATCCGGGCCAGCACATCCAGAAACGTAGCAATGAGAAGATTCCCCAGGGTTGAGATTAACTTGGTATAGAAGTTCTGCACCGCAGCCAGCGCCTGGTCCACTTTCGCAGCCAGGAAGTCCATGACCTGTGTGACTTTGGTTTTGAGCTTCTGTGCCAGCTGGTTGACGGCCTTAAGGGCCTTGTTGACGACTCCGTCAATTTTGCTGCATATTTTGGCGGCGATGCCCGGAAATTTGGCAAATACCACGGAGACCAGCTTTTTGAGCAGCGTGCCCAGTCCCTTGATGAGGGTGGTGATCAGCTTGCGGCCCAGTTCAATAATGCCCAGCACGGCTTGTTTGGCTTTTTCAAAAATGAACTTCACCGCTTTGCGGAGGCCTTCGAAAATAAAGTTGACGGCCTTCTTAACGACCTCAACCACCGCTTCGAGCTTATCCTTCACCCAGCCGAGGAAGCCGCCTTTTTTCTCTTCCTTTGCCTTTTCCTCTGCATGCTTCCCGTCCGCATCCTTCTTGGCTTTGCTGTAGGCCTGGGTGGCTTCCCGCTCCGCTTCGGACTGCTTTTTCTGTGCTTCGCGTTCTTTTTCGGTCCGGACGCTGTTGATCTCGCCTTTTTTCTGCTGCGCAGCCGCTCCTGCCTGTCCGGCATAGTCGGCTTCGGCTGCATCCAGCTCGTTTTTCCATTCGCCGCGAAGGTTGTCGACTTCCGCCTTGGCCCCGGCCTGCTGGCTGAGCTGCTTGTTCTTGGCATCAGCTTCCGCCTGCTGGATTTGCGCATGGCTGTCTGCTTTGGAGATCAGCACCTTGCTGTCGAACTTCGCTTTTTCTTTACTATATTCAGCCTGCTTGGCGCCAAGCTGCTTCTTCATTTCTGGGGCAAGGCTGCGATTGAGTCCGGCAGTCATGTCCGCAGGCACTCCCAGTACAGGCAGTTTTTTGGCTCCGGGTGCATTTCCGCCTTGCAGCTCTGCGGAAGCCTTCAACGTAGAACCGTCCGGCTCGGGATAGATGTCATTCTCACCAAACGGAGTGTGGATCTGGCCTATCTCCGCCTGCTTGGCTGCTCCTACCTGCTGGGAGGCCTCCTGATTGAAGCCTTCGATCTGGGATGGATCCGCCTCGCCGGTCATGCTGATGCCCGGCGGCTGAGCCACAGCGGAACGGATTTCGCCCAACATAGCCTCAGGGTTACCTTCCGATCCGGAAGATCCGATGTTCATTCGCTCCAGGTTCCCCGTAGTCGCGGTCCCGCCGGTGCGCTCGCTTCTGTACCCCTCCGGTGCAGAGTGTTTCAGTGGCGCTGGCTTTTTACGGGCTTGAAAGACTTTGCCTTTCAGTCCCGTCGGTGCAGGAATTACCGGAAGCCCCTGCCGGGTCTTCTGCTTCTGCTTCGCAAAAGCCTCTGCGGAACCATCCACCGCCTGGGCATAGGCGTCTCCCATCTCTGTCGGCTGAATCCGGGTCAGCTGATCAAGGATTTGCCCCGGATCTTCGCCGTGGATGTTTACCTTCTTGGTTTTAGCGGGTGCTTCCTTACCCTCCCCGGCTAAAGCCCCTAGAGCATCTCCGAGTGAAGGTTCCTTCGCTGCTCCCTTTTGCGCGGGTTCCCCTTGGGCTTCCTTCGCTTCCTTTCCCGACTGCGATTCCACATCTGCCTTGGAATCTTTGCCTTCCTTTGAATCTTTGCCTTCCTTGGTGTCCTTAGCGTCCTTGGCGTCCTTGGCGTCCTTGCCGTCCTTGGCGTCCTTGGTGTCCTTAGCTTCCACCGGCTGTTCTTTCCCAGTCTCGTTAGCCTTCGAACCCGTTGCTTCGCCTTCGGCTGGCTGCGGAGCGGCTGCCTCCTCTTTCCCGTCCAGTTGCCCTCCATCTGCTGTTCCCTTGTTCTCTTCAGTAGCGGAAGGAAAACTCTTCGCCCGGGGTTTGCCCCACTTTTTGAATGCAAAGTTGCCCTTTGTCTTATTGCCGGACTGTTCATTCTGCTGCGCCTTCGGTTCAGTCTGAACGCTGACTTGTTGTACCTCGCTTTGTACCCGTTCCAGTTTCTGCTCTTGAGGTTGCTTCTGCTCACTTACTGACGGCTCCTTGGTGGCTGACGGTGTCTCTTGAACAGGTGCCGCAAGAGCAGGCTCCTGTTCAACCTGGGAATCCCCCGCAATCCCCTCCCCTTGCTCACCCCGCTTCGCCGCTCCCGCCTCACTTGTCTGCTTACTTTCCTTGCTATCCTTCAAACTGGATAACAACTGAACCACGGCCCGGTTGCCCAGGGTACGCTGGAGCGCCAGCTTGTCTTCCCGGCTTAAGGAAGCCGGATTCTGCCGGATACGCCTGATGATCTCCACCGGGTCCGGCAGCTTGGTTGCTGCTGGCTTCACAAAAGCCAATGAATTGCTATATGGTTGATGGCTACCCGATGTTTTCTCTTTTTCCTTGCTTACGGTTGCATGGGTCTGCAAGCGGATTCCCCCTTCTGTAAAAAATCGGTTCTATAGATTAAGTAAAATCCATAGCGTTTTTTACAGCCGAACGGGAAAATAAATCCACTTATTGTAACAATTCATAAAAAAGGGGGGCGGATAAAAGAAAAAGTATCAATTCCCCTCAAAATTAAAGTAAAAAAGCCACCCAAAGGTGGCCGTTAACAGCATTTTTGCCAAGTCTATATTATTTGTGGGTGGTCCTACTTTTCCTCCTCCACCGGTTGACCCGATGCTTTGCGTATTTCATCTGCCAGACGGTGGAACTCCTCTCTGGATTCCGGGCTTCCTGCCGCCATATAGGCGGCTTGAATGAAGGCGATGATCTTCTTCGCGTCCTCTTGGTTCAGCATGTATTCCTTCACCTCCCCGTCCGAATGGGTTGGCGTTGAAGGAACGGCTGCCAGCGTGTTCCACCATCCCGCATCACCGCTGGACAGATTTATATCCACATTCACGCCATGGATCGGCTGTCCCAGCCCTTTGGGACCATTGTCGTACTGATAGAGGTGTATTCCTTCTGCTTTCCGGCCTCTGCTCCAGGCATAGGTCTGCCAAAAGCCTGTGCAGGCCTTGGCTGCCATCGCCGCTTCAACGACTGCTGCGCTCCCGTATACACCCGTTCGGAACTTCGAGGAAGCCTCACCTGCAGCCTTGATATACTGGATTACTGTGTCCATCTGGCTTGCTGATGCGTCGAAATCCACTGCGAAGTAAATCCGGCTTCCTGCCGGCTGTCCAACAGCTAACGCCGTTTGCGCAGCAATCGCTCCATCCGCCAGTCCCGCAGCGCGCCCGCCCAATGCACGGCTGGCAGTGGTTTCATATACAGAGACAATTTGCAGACCGGCTGCGCTGATAGCTGCTGCCTCTGTCTTTGTGAGTCTTTTCCAGCCAGATGGTACGAGGTACCGGCATACGAATTCATAACCGTCCTCACGGAACTTCTTCGCTAACGCCTTCGTCAGCGGTGCCGCGCAATCAAACCCTTTGGCCATTATCCATCTCCTCCTTCTTTAAAAATCTTCTTCTGCTGTTATTCTGCTACCCGATCACTAGCTTCAGCAAAAGCCCTACTGCCGCAATAAACAGCCCCGCGCTGCTGATGATGGTTCCCACCAGCCACCGTTGGCTTTCTCCTTGCCTGACCTTCAATCTGGACAGCTCATCCCGTATTTCATCCATCCGCAGATGTGCCGATTTGCTGCTCTGCATAGCCTCAAGTGCAATATCCCTTGCGCTGTTCATAATATCGAGCTTCGTTTCTACGCGGGTCAACCTTTGCAGAATTTCATTCATGTCGTCTGGCATATCGTACCCCCGGAATGGAGCTGGTTAATCTCTCATTAATAGATATAACTCCAGGCTGCAGCCATTCATACCGGACGTCAGCCTGGAAGCTGTTACAATGAATTACTTACTTCTCACTTGCTTACGGTTCCATACCAGCAATCAGATTGCCGGAGGCGTAGACCGTAATTTTATTGGTATCTGTATAATCTGTTGCCGGTGCATTGAAGGAATAGTCATTAGTCTGCGTGTAGTTGGAATAATTCAATTTCCAGAACCTGCATTGGATTTCTACTTTTTCACCCGGCTTCAGACTTCCGGCACCGCTGGAAAAGCTGATCTCCAGATAATAATCGCTACCGGTCTTGCTAGTGGTCTTTTGGAAGCTTCCTGTGATATAGGACTGAATGCTGCTGCTGGAACCCGATACCCGGGAGTAATCAGCATAGAAGCCCTGAGGTTTCTCTCCATCAATGGTGTAGTAGTATCTAAGCTTAATGTTTGAGAGCTGAATGGTGCTGCTGCTAGTGTTCTCAAAGGATATTCTCGGAGCAATCGTATTCGTGATGCTTGTTCTAGTACCGTTGTACGATTGGACTTTAAATAACTGAGTAACGGTTACATACTGGACAGCGGTGGATACATTCCCGTTCGCATCGGTAGCGGTCCAGGTGACAGCTGTCTTGCCTACCGGAAATCCATCGGCAGGAGCATCATTTTTCAACGTGTATCCGAAAATATCATTCACTGTAGCCTGGCCCAGGGTCACTTGTGTTTTGACGCCTGTAGCTATGACGGATACATCTGTTGGTGCTTTCAACACAGGCTTCGTCGTATCCTTCACTGTGATCTTCTGAATACCTGTGGTCACATTTCCGTTCTCGTCCGTAGCCGTCCATTTCACTTCAGTAGTGCCCAGCGCATAATCTGCCGGAGCGTTGCTGGTTACGGTTACCTTGTAAATATCCGTGCCTGTCGCTTGTCCGATCTCTACCAGCGTCTTCAATGCGGTCGCTTCGACCGTCTTGTCGGCTGGCAGTTTCAGAACAGGCTTCGTCGTATCTACCACGGTAATCTTCTGCACACCGGTAGTTACATTGCCGTTCTCGTCCGTAGCCGTCCATTTCACTTCAGTTACGCCAAGCGCATAATCTGCCGGAGCGTTGCTGGTCACAGTTACCTTGTAAATATCTGTGCCTGTCGCTTGTCCCGCCTCTACCGGAGTCTTTAATGCGGTCGCTTCGACTGTCTTGTCAGCTGGCAGTTTCAGAGCAGGCTTCGTCGTATCCACTACCGTAATCTTTTGTATACCGGTAGTTACGTTGCCGTTCTCGTCCGTAGCCGTCCATTTCACTTCAGTCGTGCCCAATGCATAATCCGTTGGGGCATCCGATATTACAGTTACTTTGTAAATATCCGAGCCTGTGGCTATGCCGATCTCTACCGGAGTCTTCAGCGCAGTTGCTTCGACTGTCTTATCGGCTGGCAGCTTCAGAGCGGGCTTCGTCGTATCCACTACTGTAATCTTTTGTATACCGGTAGTTACATTGCCGTTCTCGTCCGTAACCGTCCATTTCACTTCGGTCGTGCCTAGCGCATAATCCGTTGGGGCATCCGATATTACAGTTACTTTGTAAATATCTGTGCCTGTGGCTAGTCCAATCTCTACCGGAGTCTTCAGCGCAGTTGCTTCGACTGTCTTATCGGCTGGCAGCTTCAGAGCGGGCTTCGTCGTATCCACCACGGTAATCTTTTGTATACCGGTAGTTACATTGCCATTCTCGTCCGTAGCCGTCCATTTCACTTCGGTCGTGCCCAGTGCGTAATCCGTTGGGGCATCCGATATTACACTCACTTTGTAAATATCTGTGCCTGTGGCTAGTCCAATATCAACTGGCGTCTTCAGCGCGGTCGCTTCGACTGTCTTGTCGGCTGGCAGTGTCAGAGCAGGTTTCGTCGTATCCACCACCGTAATCTTTTGGACACCCGTAGTTACATTGCCATTCTCGTCCGTAGCCGTCCATTTCACTTCGGTCGTGCCCAGTGCATAATCCGTTGGGGCATCCGATATCACGGTTACTTTGTAAATATCTGTGCCCTTTGCCTGACCAATATCGACTGGCGTCTTCAGCGCGGTCGCTTCGACTGTCTTGTCGACTGGCAAGATCAGATCCGGTTTGGTTGTATCCACTACCGTAATCTTCTGTATACCTGTGGTCACATTGCCGTTCGCATCTTTTGCGGTCCAGGTGACTTCTGTTGTTCCCAGGGAGTAATCCGCCGGAGCGTTACTGGTCACGGTCACATCATAGATATCCGTTGCCGTAGCCAGTCCAATTTCAACCGGAGTTCGAACCGCTGTTGCTTCCAGAGCAATGTCTGCCGGCAGTTTGAGTACGGGTTTGACCGTATCCGTGATGGTCACTGTTACAATCCCGATCATCGCGTTTCCGTTCGCATCCTTAGCGGTCCATGTCACTTTAGTGGTTCCCAGCGGGAATTTCGCAGTAATGCTCTCCCCTGAAGTGATCGGGTCCTGACTGCCAAACCCCGGGGCATCCGTAGTTAAAATAACCGGAAACAGCTCCAGCACCTCAGGCACTTCCAGCTCCACCGGCGTTGCCAGCGCAGATGCTTCCTTGGTCAGATGCAAAGATCCTTTGAATTTCAGCACAGGCTGCGTGGTATCCACTACGGTTATTTTCTGCACGCCTCTGACTTCATTACCGTTCTTGTCCTTGGCCGTCCAGGTGACTGTCGTAGTGCCCAGCGGGTAGTCCGCCGGAGCATCCGATGTCACAGTTACGGGGAAAATGTCTTGTCCCGCGGCTTGCCCTATTTCGACGGTGGTTCGAATCGCTGTCGCTTCTACCGTCTGATCCTCAGGTACGCTAAGCGTAGGCTTCGTCGTGTCTACTACGGTAATCTTTTGGACACCCGTGGACACATTGCCGTTCGCATCCGTGGCAGTCCAGGTCACCTCGGTGGTACCCAGCGGATAGTCTGCCGGGGCATTGCTTACCATCGTATATTTGAAAATATCTGACGCCGTTGCCTGCCCGATCTCCACAGGTGTCTTCACTGCCGTGGCTTCCACGGTTTGATCCTTAGGTACGCTGAGCACCGGACGGGTCGTATCCACCACCGTGATCTTTTGCACCTTCGTGGCGACATTGCCGTTCTCATCGGTTACGGTCCAGGTCACCTCAGTGGTACCCAGCGGATAGTCTGCCGGAGCATTGCTTACCATCGTATATTTGAAAATATCTGACGCTGTTGCCAGTCCGATCTTCACCGCAGTTTTCACCGCAGTCGCTTCAACGGTCTGATCCTCAGGTACGCTGAGCACCGGACGGGTCGTATCCACCACCGTGATCTTTTGCACCTGCGTGGTTACATTGCCGTTTGCATCTGTTGCTGTCCAAATAACCTCAGTTACGCCTAATGGATAGGAATCAGGTGCGTTATTGGTTATCGTAACTTTATAGATGTCCGTCCCTGTCGCCTGCCCGATCTCTACAGGGGTTTTCACTGCGGTGGCTTCCACCGTCAGATCCTTCGGCACAATCAGAACCGGCTTTGTTGTATCTACGACAGTAATTTTCTGCACCCCGGTGGACAGATTGCCATGCTCATCCGTAGCCGTCCAGGTGACTTCTGTTACACCAATAGGAAAGGTTGCCGGGGCATTGCTTTTGACAGTAACGTTAAAAATATCTGTAGCTGTTGCCATCCCGATCTCCACAGGTGTCTGTAATGCCGAAGCCTCTACCTGAACCTCCTTAGGCACGCTGAGCACCGGCTTCGTTGTATCCACTACCGTAACCTTTTGTTTACGGGTGGACAGATTGCCGTTCTTATCCTTGGCCGTCCAGAGTACCTCGGTAACTCCAATTGGAAATGCAGACGGAGCATTATGGGTAACCGATGCAATCCCAAAAATATCTGTCACCGCCGGCACCGCCAGCTGAACCTGAGTTTCCCGGCTGGTTGCTTCCACCGTCAGATCCGCTGCTTCGGCAATGGAAGGTACGGTTGTATCTACTATGGTAATGGTCTGTGTTCCGCTGCTGATATTGCCATTGGCATCGGTGGCTTTCCAGGTCACAATGGTTTTCCCCAGCGGATAGCTTGCCGGAGCATTGCTTACGATCTCTACCGCAAACAAATCCGTTGCCGTCGCTTGTCCTATGTTGACCGGTGTATTTACCGCTGTAGCCTCTTTGCTGATATCTGCGGGTACTTTCAGAACAGGAAGTGTTGTATCTTCTACCGTCACTTTTTGTTTGCCTGTAGTTAGGTTTCCGTGGGTATCCTTGGCCGTCCAAGTGACCTCGGTAGTACCCACTGGATAATCTTCCGGAGCATTGTTGGTTACCGTAACCGGAAAAATATCTGTGGCCGTGGCGATGCCAATCTGAACCTGTGATCTTACTGCTGTGGCTTCAACCCGGACATCTGCAGGGATATGAATTTCTGGATCTGTAGTATCCATAACTTTTACATTCTGTGTGCCTATGGCTACATTACCGCTCGCATCCGTAGCCATCCATGTCACCTTGGTGGTGCCTACCGCAAAATCAACTGGCGCATCGTTAATCACAGTAGTTTTGAATAAATCAGTTACAGTGGGCTGACCGAGGGAGACTATAGATCTGACCGCCGTCGCTTCAACTGTAAGATCTGCAGGTACGCCTAGAACAGGTTTGGTCGTATCCACGACCTTAATCTTTTGAGTGCCTATGGTTGCATTACCGTGCTCATCGGTAACTGTCCAGGTAACCTCGGTCGTTCCCAGCGGGAAATCAACGGGTGCATTATTGGTAATAGTCACCGGGAAAATCTCGGTAACTATCGGTTCGCCGATGTCTACCTTCGTTCTTTCTCCGGCCGCTTCTGCTGTCTTATCACCTGGCAGCGTAACTAGCGGCTTGGTGGTATCTGTGATCGTAACCGTCTGTGTCCCCTTGGTGCTGTTGCCATTCTCATCGGTGGCTGTCCAGGTGACCAGTGTTTTACCGACAGTATAGCTATCCGGGGCATTGCTGGTAATCACGACCTTGAAAATATCCGTGGCAGACGCCTGCCCGAGCGCTACCGGCGTCTTGATTCCGGTGGCTTCTGCTGAAATATCCTTGGGTACCGTCAGCACCGGAACGGTGGTATCCGTAACGGTTACATTCTGAACGGCTTTCGTTACATTGCCATGCTCATCTGTCGCTGTCCAGGTGACCTTGGTAACCCCTACCGTAAAATATTCCGGGGCATCATTGACTAACAGAACGTCGAACAAATCTGTGGCCTTAGCCGCTCCAACCTCCAGCTTCATCCGCGTGTCGGTTGCTTCAATACGGATATCCTGCGGAAGCGACAATACAGGCTTGGTTATGTCCGTTATCGTAATCAGCTGTTCCGCTGTCGTGACATTCCCATTCTCGTCCTCAGCTCTCCAGATCACCTTGGTGGTCCCCACCGGGAAATCCGCTGGCGCATTATTTGTAATATTCACTTTGAAAATGTCTTCCGCTGTTGCCGTACCCACAGAAAGCGGAGTTCTTCTGCCCGAAGCTTCTTTCGTGATGTTTGCAGGTACGGTAAGCACCGGCTTGATCGTGTCAACCACGATAACATTTTGTGCCGCGGTAATCACGTTGCTGTTCGCATCCGTAGCCGTCCATGTGACCTTGGTCGTACCCATGGGAAATTCCTTTGGAGCATTGTTAACTACAATAACCGGAAAAATATCCTTTGCCGATGCACCGCTGACGATAGCCGGTGTTTTTACAGCGGTCGCTTCGACTACGATATCCCCTTGTACAGTGAGTACAGGTTTGGTTGTATCTTTTACCGTTACTTTCTGCACTTGTGAAGAGATGTTCCCTACCGGGTCCACAGCGGTCCATTTCACGGTTGTCGTTCCTATGGGAAAATCGGCCGGGGCATCGTTCGTCACGATGACATCCGGGATGGATACATCTTGTACGGAGGCTTTACCAATTTCGACAGGTGTACGGACTGCCGTTGCCTCCGTATTGATATCTGCCGGTACGGTAAGCACCGGAATCGTTTTGTCTATTTTCACTTCAGTTTTCTGCACGGGAGTACTGTTCCCCGCCTGGTCTACAGCCCAGAACGCGAGCGGTGTGACACCCTCAGTCTGAACGGCAAAAGTTGCCGTTGTTCCGGCTACAACCTTCTCTTCTCCGGATGCACCCAGAGCATAATGAATTTCCTTGACCCCTGAGTTCACATCGGAAGCGGTGAGAGCGACTGTGACATTGGCGCTATTCCAGCCTTTTGTATTCGGCTCAGGGCTTATTATGCTGGCAATTACCGGACCGCTTTTGTCAATTTTGACTGTTACGGTTTTGACAGCCTCGGTATTCCCGGTTTTGTCCACAGACCAATAGGTGACTGTAGTTGTTCCTTCCTTGCTGATCTCAGTATCCGCACTTACGCCCGCCGTTTTCACCGCATCATTTTCACCCAGCTTATAGTAGATGGAATGGACACCCGAATATGGATCTTCTGCGGTAAAGTGAAGTGTGACCTTATCGTGGCTCCAGCTGCCGGATTCCGCACCTGCTGCAGTTACGGTCGTAACCGGGGCTGTTTTATCAATGTTAATGGGACCAAAAGTGGCGATGGAATAATGGTTCTTATCCTCATCACTGGCAGCTGAGCTGTCGACCGCCTTACCGGTAGCGATCTGACCCGCACCTTCAGCGGTAAAGTTCTGGTCCGAAGTCAGTGATCTGATCGCCGACAGCGTATCGATTGCCGTGTAGTGAACAGTCACCGAATGATTGGTCCATGTTCCGGCAATGTAAGGCGCTCCCGCATCGGTTAGTGCAGATGCCGTAATCGCCGGCGGTGTGGTGTCGATCAGGTTTGACCCCACAGCCCCGACCTCCACGCGGAAGGTGACCGGTTTAAGGCCCGGAACCGTGGCTTTGACCTCCATCGTCTTGATCACCCCGGTGCTCTTGGAATAGACCTGGTACCCTTCTCCCGCGTAACTTGTGTAGGTGTTAGCCGCAGAAGCATACCCATTCGCATCCGTAACAACCGTGATTCCGGTACTGTTCAGTCCGCGCATTACCGCGGTGATCGTACTGTCTTCAGAAGCAGTGAAGGTAACCGGAACCCCGGCAAGCGGGTTGCCGGCCAGATCCTTGACCGCAACAACCTGTGGCAGCATAAATCCGCGTCCGCCGGGAATGACACCCGAAGCCTGCGACAGCTTCATTTGCTGCAGCAGGGGTGATGCTGCGGTCATCGACCCTTCCACGTTGCTCACAGCGAGCAGACTCATCTGATAGGCTCCATGATGTAAGATAACCCCGAGTGTTGGGTCTAGCCCATACACCGAATCATATACGGATTGGTAGACGGAATCCCTGACTGACAAGACATTTCCTGTCTGTTCAGCGGGAGGCTCTGTACCATACACTGCCCCATATGCTTTGCCTGCTCCCGCATCCTGCGGGCTAGTGGAGAACATTTTCTCCGATCCAAACACAGCGCCGGGAGCCAGCATCAGGATCAGGAGCGTGAGGCATAACCATTTAGTGATGATGCCTAGCCTTCTTTGCTGTACATGCTTTCCTCTTCTTTTCGAATGTTTCATCATGCATCCCCTAACTTTTTTAGTGATAAGCGTATCGATTATGGCGAAACCTTGCTCCTCCTTTACTTAACAAAGGGAAATCAGAGCAGGTTTTTACAACTGTTTATTGCGGTTCACATAAACTTCTATTTTCGTTTCAATCCAGGCTTCGAGGTCACCGATTGCAAGACTCAGCTCCTCTTTGGCGGCTTCCCCCAATATGGCTACAGCCCTCTCTTTGGCAAGATTGAACGATTTCTCCATCGCCGCTGCGTCGAAAGAGCCCTGCTGTTTCAGCCCTTCCACGAACGTCTGGTTCACCGCAATTACCGCAGATTCAATGGCATCTGAAGCCCGGTTCAGAAGCTTGTTCACAGCCTCGTCGCCTATCCTATCTTCCAAGTGGGCAATTTCCCGTTTGGTATACGCAATAATAGATTTCGCCATTAGACCCAGCAGTGGAATAACCAGTACGGTAAGAATGGTATTGATGATCTCCGGTGTAAAATAGTCCTTCAAGTTATCGCCTCCAATAAGTGTAATTTCGACATACCCAACCTTATTTTTCCTCATAAAGAAAGGTAAATCAGAGGCTATTTTTACAACTTTGCTAATAAAAATAGTAATCATGTAAATTTATGTTTTTGATAGTTGTGGAATCTATGGAATATTCTACTTGTTATATG
>NZ_LVWH01000181.1:0-51072 GCF_001909045.1 Paenibacillus sp. P3E
ACATTAAGTTAGTATATATAATTTTAACACATTTATAGCACAATGAACATCGTTTGGCAAAAAAAAGTTCAAACGCCTCTGTCTTGCCGGGATTCCCTATTGGCTATAGCCTCCGTCACTACATATGCAAGGTCATCATTGCTATATAAAGACAGGACTCCCAGCACCGTATCGTCGGAGATGAACCCCGATTCGTCAAGGGGTACAGTCAGCGAAAGCGCATGGCTTAACGCCGCATTTCCCTCTTGCTGCGGATAAGCCTGAAGATACAACGCGTGCGGGTCCAGCTTGTTGTTCACACACCATTGAGCAAATACCAGGATCATCATCTCTTCATCCCGCTTATAGCTCTCGATAATCTGCTCTTCCGTTGATTTGAGGTAATCCTCCATGTGGTCTCCCTCCTTTCCGCTCCAATGTTAATCAGCAAGCTTCGCTGCCAGCACATGGCTGGGCAGGACCGCTGAAGCAGCTATTCCGCATTGCCCCGGTATGTCCAGGCTGCTTAAAAAATGGTTCACCACACCGCTGAATCCTCTGCGCTCCAACACCGTATCCCAGCTTCCGAAATTCTGCGTGCGCGGCAGTGTGCCCTTCTCATACAAGGTTGCCCGTTCCATGTCCACAACTTCCACAGATCTGCCGTTACCGTGCAGCTCCAGCTTCTCCAGATCTGCCCCGGCGTCCCGCACCATGCTGAACATACCGGTCGCACCATTCTTCCAGCCCAGATTGCCGGAAGATTGCAGCAGCCGTCCCGCATCGTCGGATTTCAGGCTGTTGTGCAGCAGCTCAGCATCTCCTCCGCACAACCATAGCAGCAGGTCCAGCATATGGATCAGATCATCATGGACCGTTTCACGGCTGCTGCCGGATTGCAGCTTGGTCCGGTGCTTGAACGCGTGACAGGCGCTGATGCTGCCTGCTTTCTCCAGCCAGGCTTTGGCAGCCGTATACATCGGCGCATAGCGGCGGTTGAACCCTACGCCCAGCAGCAGTCCCTTCTCTTCAGCGAATCCGGCCATCCGCCGGGATTCTTCCAGATCATAGGACAGCGGCTTGTCCACATATACCGAAACTCCGTGATTTAAGCATTTCATAACAATATCATAATGCGTGGGGGTTGGGCTATGCACAAATACTGCATCAGGCTTCCACGACAGGAGCTCATTCAGATCCGTAGTGCCTCTCGGGAAACGGTAGGAATGAACCGCGTCCTGTACGGTTGCCGGCGAATGGCTGAGCACTCCCACCACTTCGGCCTGATCATGCCTGGACAGCAGTGGGAGATAGACTTTCCGGGCGATGTCGCCGAGGCCAACCAGAGCCACCCTTTTACGTTCTGTACTTTTCATAAGCGTATCTCCCTTGGCTGTGAGTATTTCCATTTCCTTTTAGACGTATTATACCGTGACAAGTCGCAGCAACAAATGATCTTTGCTTCATTAAATTCTTTTTTTTCAGTATGATGAAATGAATGAACGAAAGAAAGGGCATAGTAGAATGAGAAAATGGCTGACTATATTACTGTATGTTTCGGGAATATTCCTCACGTTTATCTACAGGTATGATATCCTGGCCTGGCTGCGGCAGGATCATAATCTGTTTTTGGGCTTTGGTGCCGCTACTTTGCTGGCGATGTTCCCGCCGGTGCCTTATAAACTGATAATCGGGATTTACGGGTATGCCTATGGAAGTCTGGCGGCTGCGGTGATTTGCTGGAGTGCGTCTACCCTTGCCGGGGCGATGATCTATGGTATTGTTCAACACATGTTCCAGGAAAAAGCCCGTACTTATTTGGCATCAGTACCCGCGCTGGATAAATTCACATCTGCCGTGCAGCGGAGGCCATTTGCAGCGGTAGTGCTAGCCCGGCTTGCACCGGTCGTTCCGCAGATGGGAGTGAATATCTATGCAGGCGCCGCCGGGTTGCCCTTTTGGAGTTATCTTGTGGCATCCGGACTGGGCAAAATTCCTGCGATTGCTTTATATGCCTTTCTCGGCGGCCAGCTGTTCCAGCATCCGCGAAGCGCGTGGATGGCTATCCTGGTATATGTGGCAGTACTGGCTCTGGCCATATTATCGCTACGTCCACGATCCTTCAGCTCCAAGAAAGATTGATGCCAGTAAGCACATGAATTCTTATTTTTGCACAAAACGCCGCTAACTGGCAGGCGGCGCTTTTTTGTTTTATAATTACATTGTGATCTATTTAATTGCAATCTATGAATGGAGGGATATTCATGAGTGATGTTCAATCTGACAATATAAGCAGCAAAACAGAAAAGGCCACGTTTGCCGGGGGCTGTTTCTGGTGTATGGTATCACCATTTGAAGAACTTCCAGGAATCGTTGAGATTATATCCGGGTATACGGGCGGACATACCGTTAACCCGACTTATGAAGAGGTTTGCTCGGAAACCACAGGACATGTGGAAGCGGTGCAGATCACCTTTCAACCTGATATTTTCCCATACCCCAAGCTTCTGGAGCTGTTCTGGCAGCAGATTGACCCTACCGATGCCGGAGGGCAGTTCTATGACCGCGGCACTTCATACGGGACTGCCATTTTCACCCACTCCGAAGAGCAGCGGGAGCAGGCTGAAGCCTCCAAGGCGGACTTGCAGGCCAGCGGACGTTTCTCCGCCCCTATCGTGACGCCGATCCTTCCAGCCAAGCCCTTTTACCGTGCAGAAGAGTACCATCAGGGGTATCACCACAAGAATCCCGGTCACTATAAACGTTACCGCAAAGGCTCCGGGCGGGACGCTTTTATCGAGGACCACTGGAAGCACAAGGAGGAGAAGCAGAGCCTCAAGGAACGTCTGACGCCGCTGCAATATGAAGTTACTCAGAACAATGCAACCGAATCCCCTTTCCGCAATGAGTTCTGGGATCATCACGGGGATGGCATCTATGTCGATATCGTATCCGGTGAGCCGCTGTTCAGCTCCAGCGATAAATTCGACTCCGGCTGCGGCTGGCCCAGCTTCACCCGTCCGATCCGCGACTATTCGGTCAAGGAGAAGACGGATCTCAGCCATCTGATGGTCCGCACTGAGGTCCGCAGCAAAGCAGCAGATTCTCATCTTGGACATGTATTTAACGATGGTCCCGGTCCAAACGGCCTGCGCTACTGCATTAACTCGGCAGCACTCCGCTTTGTTCCGAAAGAGGATTTGGAAAAGGAAGGCTACAGCGAATACCGCGTACTGTTCCAGCATGCTTAACTAACAGCGGTTATTCCGCTCAGTTGCACATCCGCGTCACAAAGCCTCCAACCCGCAAGCAGCGGTGTTGGAGGCTTTTTTCTTCTGTAAAATCATATTATTCCGGTTTTTTTTCGTCCCGCTCATCAGCATCAGGAACAGGCGCCGCATTCCCGGTGGTCTGTTCCTGCAGCGGCTGGTTCTGCTCCCGGCTCACCTGACGGATACGCATTACCGTCCCATGATCCCGTGACTTGTTTCTTTTGCGGACCCAGAGCACAATCACCACAACAACAGCAGCTACAATCAATACCGGAAGCGCAGCAGCCAGAAATATAAAGAGCCATTGAAACATCACGGACAGTGCATGCAGACTGCTCCGAAGCGCATCCGAAGCCCGGTCCATTAACGGCCCTTGTTCTTTGGTCTTGGCAATATCCACGCTCTCTTCAGTCTGGTACAGTCGAAGCTCAACCGTAGAAAAAGATACATTCTGGTCAATATATCGCATTCTGCCCTTGATCGTCTCTATTTCCTCCTGAATGGCACCAAGCTGGTTGGCAAACGCCACGAGGTCAGCGGATTTGGTTGCCTTTTTCATAAACTCGATATATTGGCCCTCCATCAACTGCTTGGCCTTGAGGCGCGACCCCAGATCCACATATTCCTCTGAAACGTCCTGACCCTGGATTTTTTGCTGAAGCTTCACGTTTTTGATCTTTTCCAAATGGTCCAGAAAAGAAGAAAATCCCGAAGCAGGCACCTTCAGAATAAAGGCTCCGCCATGCTCATATTCGGAGGTATTCTCCGAAAATTCAACAATATAACCTTCTGCGAGCGTCACCATATTGCGTACTTCTGTCTGCGCCTTAGCATAGTCCGTCACTTCCATCGTTAGGCTGGCGTGATAGATCAGCTTTTTGTTCAATCCTGCCACAACGTCATTTCCCGTAAAACCGGCCGTTCCTTCAGCTGCACGCGCTGCATCCGTGTTGCTCACTGCTGAGCTTCCTCCGCCACCCTTGTCTCCCTCAGCCGCAGGAGCTTCAGCTGCAGCCGACACTGCTTGATCCTTCGGTGCAGCATTCGCTGAAGTGTTCTGGTCTGCTGCGCCGTCGAAGCCTTCTGCCGTGCTGGAATTGTCTGCCTTCATCTCCGACCGGCTTGCAGAATCATTATTGCTTCCAGCCCCGCACCCTGCCAAAACGATAGCAAACACTATTAGTCCCAATACATAATACAGATAATGCAGACCCCTTTTTTGCATGCCCATTCCTCCAAAAGTGTAGTGGAATTTCCGCTTCTTTTGTACAGATTGCTGCCAGCGAAGAGCTTTTTGTCTGTAGGCATCTTTCGCGTTAAAGTCTTTGACGTTCCAAAAGCTGGAAGGTTGCAGGAATTCGGTAGATTTTCCAATCCAGTGGCTGATTTGCCCATCTAAAGGTGCTTTCGTTATTTGGGGATATAAGATTCGCGAAAAGAAAAAACACCAAAAACCCTATATTCACAAGGAATAAGGGTTAGGTTCTGCTCGGACAAGCTCCACCTTGCCGTTCAGTTCGTTGCTGTATAGATGGCGTCGATTCCAGCAAGGGGAGGTGAAACCCTCCTGCGAAAAGACGTACCATTCAAGGATAAGAAGGAAGCCTGGTCCAGGTTCCTTCTATTCTTTTTCTCATTCTAGCAAGATTGAGAATGATTATCAAGCGTTTTTCTTCCGCACATTACCTGCGGCCAGAACCATGTTGCGAAGTGCCGCCTCCGTCTCTTCCCAGCCGCGTGTCTTCAGCCCGCAGTCTGGATTGATCCAGAATTGTCCGGCATCCAGTACACGCAGTGCGCGCTCAATATTCTGCGTCATCTCCTCTACTTCCGGAACACGGGGACTATGGATATCATAGACACCCAGACCAATGCCTTTATCATAATCATGCTCTTCAAAAGCCGAAATCAGCTCCCCATGGCTGCGGGAAGTCTCAATGGAGATCACATCCGCATCCATAGCCGAGATCGCCCCGATCATGTCGTTAAATTCGCTGTAGCACATATGCGTATGAACCTGCGTGGTATCCTTCACATGGGTTGTGGCCACCCGGAAGGACCGTACAGCCCAATTCAAATAATTCTCATGGTCTTCCGCCTTCAGCGGCAGCCCTTCGCGGATGGCCGGCTCATCCACCTGAATCATCTCGATTCCGGCATCCTCCAGCGCTTGAACCTCGTGACGGAGAGCAAGGGCAATTTGCTTCGCTACCTCTTCTCGGCTGAGATCATCGCGTACGAAGGACCAGTTCAGGATGGTTACCGGTCCGGTCAGCATGCCTTTTACCGGCAGCTTCGTCAAGGACTGGGCATAGACGCTTTCTTTGACGGTCATTGGCTGGATAAAAGCGACATCCGCGTAAATCACCGGAGGCTTCACGCAGCGCGAGCCATAGGATTGCACCCAGCCATTCTGGGTGAACAGATAGCCGCCCAGCTTCTCGCCGAAGAACTCGACCATATCCGTCCGCTCAAATTCACCATGTACCAGCACATCCAGACCAAGCTCCTCCTGAAGTGTAATCGCCTCGGCGATTTGACGGCGGACGAACGTATCATAGCGCTCCTCATTCCACACCCCTTTGCGCCATTTGAGACGCGCCTGGCGGACCTCAGCCGTCTGCGGGAAGCTGCCGATAGTTGTAGTCGGCAGCAGGGGCAAACGCCATTTATCCTGCTGCAGCTTCACACGCTCTGCGAACGGCAGGCTCCGGCTGTCCGGAAGTTCGTCCAGACGGCGGACCTGCTCCGCCACATCCCGGCGGCCGCGTTCAGGAAGTGCGCGGAAGACAGCCAGCGCTTCCCGGCTCTCCGCAAGCTCCGCCTCGGCCGTTCCGTTGTCACCACCTGCGGCTGCGGCGAGCAGCCGAAGCTCTGTCAGCTTTTCGTCAGCGAAGGCCAGCGCCTGCTTCACAGCAGGCTTCAGCTTCCCTTCGCTCTGCACCGTAACCGGTACATGGAGCAGGCTGGAGGATGGCTGAAGAATCAGCCGGTCCAGCGGCACATGAAGAGCCAGCTTCTCAATCAGTCCAAGCTTGGTATCAGGGTCGGCACGCCAGATGCTGCGTCCATCAATTATGCCTGCACCCAGCCATTTATCTTCCGGCCAGCCAAGTCGTCCGATCGCCTCCAGATTCGCACCGCCATCATGGACGAAGTCAAGGCCAATGGCCTGTACCGGCAATTCAAGCAATGCTTCCAAGGGTTCAGCCGCTTCAAAATAAGTCTGCAGAATCAGATTCAAGCCGGGGACTGCAGCGGAAATCCCGCTATAAATGGTCTTCAGCAAGGCAATGTCTTCCGCGTTCAATCCTATAACGATGGCTGGTTCGTCGATCTGCACCCAGGCTACACCTTCCTGCTGAAGCTCCTGCAGCAGCTGAATATAAGCCGGCAGGAAGCGGGCGGCAACCTCGCTGATGTCCGCAGCCGGAAATCCCTTGGACAGCTTGAGGAAGGTATACAGTCCCACAATGACTGGCTTGCCTTCAATACCCGCCTGCGCTTTGGCGAAGCGGTAGGCGGCCAGCGGTTTGTTCTCAGTCAGCCGGGGTGTAAGGCTGCCGATCTCCGGCACGATATAATGGTAATTCGTATTGAACCATTTGGTCATCTCGCAGGCCGGGGCGGCCGCATTGCCGCGGGCCATGGCGAAATATAGATCAAGCGGGACAGCCCCGCCGTCATAATCATAACGTGGCGGCACAATGCCGAACATGACGGCTGTGTCCAGCACATGATCGTAGAAGGTGAAATCATTCACCGGGATCAGGTCAATACCGGCCTGTTGCTGCGACTGCAGGTGCTGAAGCTGAATGTCCGCCATTTCAGCACGGAACTCCTGCTCGCCAATTTTACCGGACCAGTAAGCCTCCAGTGTTTTTTTCCATTCACGGTTTTTGCCGATTCTCGGGTACCCCAGATTGCTGGTGATCAATTTTGTTGTCATTGAGATCTGCTCCTCATCTGTTCGCTATTTGTTGTATGTCCTTATAAAAAGACGCCTCTCCCGAAAAATAAGCCACAGGGAAAGACGCCCATTGATCTTCTAAATGGAATAACGTCTGAACACCTCCCTATCTACCGTAGGTACTGCAGTGCTTCTGAGTCAGGCAGGTCTCCTGGCTAGCGGAGTCATCGTTCTTCAGCAAGTCTTCCCCGGCTGGATCTACCTGTCTGCCAGTGACACATTAAGCTGGAACTCTTCCGTTACAGTGGCGGGACCGCGTCGGTTTCGAGCCGAACTTCCCTATTAAGCTGGACAAAAGCTACATTCGCTCCATCCGGCACCTGTCTCCTATATTCGCTTTTCAAAACTTCATCCTTTAATCTGATGCCATCATACTGTACCTTTTTTGCCATTCGCAACAGATTCCGGCGATTTCAGCTATACACATTCGCTATAGCAAATCAGCTTTTTGCCCGATTTGGCACTTGAATCTTGATCAGTGCTCATGATAAAAAGGCGATACCCTCCAAGGAAGGCACCGCCTGCATTATTTTTTCTATTCTAGAACCATACCAGATATACCACTACAGCAAGAACAATCCGATAGATCGCAAACGGCAGAAGCTTAATGCGGTTGATCAGCTTCAGGAAGAAACGCATGGACAGCAGCGCGAACAAAAAGGCGCTGATAAACCCGGCAATAAAGAACGGCAGCGCATCGAGAGTGAAGTACTGCCAGTTCTTCAGCAGTGAAATCAGGCTGGCTCCAGCCATAATCGGCACCGCCATAATGAAGGTGAAGTCGGCCGCGGCACGATGGCTCATACCGAGCAGAACGCCACCGGAGATCGTGGAACCGGAACGGGAGAAGCCCGGCCACAGCGAGAAACACTGGATCAGACCGACCGATAGCGCCTGCCTATATGTAATTTGATCGACACTCTCCGTTTTGATCTTTTTGGGGGCAAACAGGTCTGCACAGATCATCAGTATTGCACCTACGACCAGACCAATCAGCACCGTTGAGGTCGAAAACAAATGCTCATCAATATAATCCTCGAACAGAAAGCCGAGCACCCCGGCAGGGATAAGACCCACAAGCACCTGTGCCAGCTTCAACCGTCCCGCCGTTTCCACTGCTGGCTGTCCTTCCGGCACCGCTGTCAGCTCTTTGCGGCTGAACCGCTTCAGACCCAGGAGATCGATGAACCGGTTGCGGAAAATCACCACCACGGCCAGGATCGAGCCCAGCTGAATCACTACCTTGAACGTATTCGCTGTGTATTTTCCGAGAAATTCCTGCGATTTCAGCCACATATCATCAACAATAATCATATGGCCTGTGGAGGACACCGGAGCAAATTCAGTCAAACCTTCAACAATACCCAAGATGATTGCTTTAATTATAGTCAAAAGCTCCATGGAATCTCCTCCTAAAAGTTTTGTGAGCATTGCATCTATGAAATCACTTCGTACAAAACTCGCTACGAAAGCATAAACTTAGTTTTGTGAGCATCACATCTATGAAATTGCTTCGTTCAAAACTCGCTTCCAAAGCATAGAATTTGTTGGTGTTGTTACCCGCGGGCTTTGCCGGCGGTACGGCGTTTACGCAAATACAACAGTCCCAGCACGAGAATTCCTCCGGCAATCAGGGCGTAGACCACGCTGGAATAAGCCTCTATATACCCTCCAATGTCCTCCCAGGACTCTCCTAACGCAGCACCCAGCAGGATCAGCAGTGTATTCCAGCCCAGTGTACCGATCGTCGTAAACAGCATAAAAAGTCCGAACTTCATTCCCGACATTCCTGCCGGAATCGAGATCAGACTGCGCACCAGCGGCACCATCCGGCAGAACAGCACCGTCCAGTAGCCGTATTTATCAAACCAGGCATCCGCTTTGCGGATATCACTTTTCTTAATCCGTATCCATTTGCCGTAGCGGTCCACAATACGCTCCATTCGGCTGACATCCAGCATCCGGCCGATCCAATACAGAATGGCTGCACCCAGCAAAGAACCCGCCGTAGAGGCAATAAGCACACCCGGTATCGTGAGTCCGGAGGTTGTAGTCATAAATCCGCCAAAGGGCAGGATGACCTCTGAAGGAATGGGGGGAAAGACATTTTCCAGCGCCAGCATCAGAAAAATACCGGCATATCCGAACTGCTCCATAATATCTGTAATCCAGTTTTTCATTCGGTTCCCTCCGTCTAGATGAGATTTTTCTTGAGGTTGCGCAAATAGCGGCTGCGGATGAAGAAGAAGTATAGCGTCTGGGCAGCCAGATAACTGGTCAGCACAGCCCCGGTCTCCGCAGCAATGGACAGATAGAACAGCCGCTGCAGCGCAATAAAAGCAAACAGACTGTGCAGAACCGCCAGCAGGACCGGGATGAAGAACATGAGTGCCAGCTGCAGTGTCACAATGCGGTCCAGTTCCTGGTCAGTCAGGCCCATTTTGGACAGGGTGGAATACTGCAGGCGGTCATGATCCAGATCCATATAGAGACGGAAGTAGAGGAAGCTGCCGGCAGCAATGAAGAAGACGGTCCCGACAAGCAGCGAAGCGAACAGCATGGTGCTGTACAGCGTGCGCTGAATCTCAAATAAGGTTCCGCTGATCACAACGGCATAAGCAGACTTTTCTTCATAGGGAACCTTCCCTTTGGCAGCGAGTTCTGAAGCCACCCCCACCGTCCGGGTAAAATCATCCACATAGAAGCCGGTATACCAATCCTGCTGCACAGGGATAACCAGGTTGTACAGACTGTCGCTGATCACCAGCCCGCTGAAATCGCCGCCTCCCCTGCCGTCCAGCTCCGGCAGCAGATATTCGGCAACCGGCACATGCTGCGTATAGCCGGTCTCTTCAATCTGGATTCCTTGCTGGAGTGTATATGTTGCTTTGAAGCGCTCTGCGGTCAGACTGCGGTCGCGCTGGGAACCGATCATCACCAGGCTTTCATTGCCTTCCAGCGGCGGTTCATTCGAGCTGAAGCCCGCATGTTCCAGAGCAAGCTTGTAATTCCTGTAGGACATCAGAGGCAGCTGAAGTGTATGGTCGGGACCTGTCTGCGAAACGACCGCTGCGACTTTGAGTGGAATCCGCAGGGTTTCGTAAGTCAGACCCAGCTGCTCCAGCTCTGCAGTAATCCCTCTCAGGTCCTTCTCTTCCGAGGAAGTATGCCCCCCACCCTTGGCTACATAGCCGACAGCCGCCGGATAATCCAGCTTCAGCTCCCGTGACAGCGTGTGGATCGATGCGAAGACCCCCACCGAGGTGAAAGAAACTGCCGATACAATAGTGACCATAAAAAACATCCGCCCATTGGCCTTCCACCGGTACGATAATCCCGAGAACGTGAGAATATGCGTATGCTTCCAATAGAAGCGGCGCAGCTTCCGCAGCATCCCCACAATATACAGACTGAGTTGAGTGTAGAAAAGATACGTGCCGCATACAGTAATCAGCACCACTGGAACCATCATGATCTCTACAGTTGTGGCCGTCGTGGCAGCCGCCAGACCATACCCGGCGAGGAGCAACAGACCTGAGATCAGCGCCAGCTCCTTGGATACCTTTGGCTCCGCATTCCCTCTGTGTCCGCCCTGGAACAGTCCGCGTGGTGCTTCATTTCCTATAAAAACAAAGGTAGACAGCGAGATCAGCATGAACAGCAGAACAAAGCTGCAGATGGTAAGCACCGGCGCCTGCCAGGGCAGGTGAAATGTAAGTGGGGGGATGCCCAGAAACCCGGACCCGATCATCAGGAAGAGCTTGCCCAGCAGCAGCCCCAGCAGTGTGCCGGTGAGGATAGCAGATCCGCCAATCATCATATTTTCCAGAAATACCATCAGGTTCAGCTGCTGTTTGGTCATCCCGTGCATCAACAGAATTCCGAACTCCAGATTACGTGATTGCAGGAATGAACCTACTGACACGAGTACGAACAGGGAACAAAAGACATAAATGATTCCTTCGGCCACCATCATCGTATTTGCAGCTGTCCCCAGGATCATATCCTGCGAAATCGCCGGATGATAAATGAACAGTGCACACAGAAAGAAGACCATGACCGAGAACGCGCTGCTGACAAAATACGCGGCATATTTCCGCTTATTCCGTGTTACATTCCTATAAGCGAACTGCCGGAAGGTCATGGCCCGCTCCTCCCAGCAGCGACAGCATGTCGATGATGTTCTGGAAGAAGGCGGCCCGGCTGGTGCCCCGGTACATTTCGCTGTGGAAGCGCCCGTCTTTGATAAAGATGACCCGGTGGCAAAAGCTCGCTGCTACCGCATCATGTGTGACCATCAGCACCGTGGCTCCCTCCGCCTCATTCACCTCCACCAGCAGATTCATAACCTCGTTTGCGGCTTTAGAATCCAGGCTGCCCGTCGGTTCATCTGCCAGAATCAGCGCTGGCCGGTGGATCATTGCCCGGGCGATGGCCACCCGCTGTATCTGTCCGCCGGAGATCTCATAAGTCCGTTTGTGCAAAAGTGTGCTGATGCCCAGTCTATCCGACACCTCTATGAGTCTGTGTTCCATCTCTTTCACGGAAACTCCAGCAAGCGTTAAGGGCAGCACAATATTCTCTTCCACAGTCAGCGTGTCAAGGAGATTGAAGTGCTGAAAGACAAACCCCAGCTCTTTGCGGCGGAACAGTGCTTTGTCCTTGCGCCCCAGGTTTTTAGGGTCCCGGCCATTGATCCTTACTTCTCCTGAGGTGGGTTCGTCGATGGTAGCAATCACATTTAGCAATGTAGTTTTGCCGCTGCCCGATGGTCCCATGATTCCCACGAACTCGCCTTTCTCCACAGCAAACCGGATATGATTCAGGGCGTGAATCGACACTTTGCCCTCGTATATTTTGGATAGATTATGGACATCTAAAATGGGCAAATGCTTACGCTCCTTCGTTCCCCTGGTTTGCCTTCATTATATAAAGTGTAAACAGCAGCTGCTATTTCTGAAACTTACAACTACCTTACAGTATTGTAAGCCACGAAAGACGATTGACATTTATTTGCAAAGGGAGTATATTTATATGCATGAGCATGCATTTATTAATTTGTGAGGAGAGATTGAAATGAAGGACTTATTTACCCCCTATGAGCTGCAGGATTTGAAGCTGAAGAACCGTGTGGTGATGCCGCCGATGTGCCAATATTCCGTTACGGACAAGGATGGTATCGCCACAGACTGGCACTACAATCATTATGTAAGCCGGGCGGTCGGCGGTGCCGGACTTATTATCATTGAAATGACCGATGTCGATCCGGATGGCCGGATAACCGATTATGATCTGGGGCTCTGGTCAGATGAGCAAATCCCCGCACTGGCGAGAATTGTTGAGGCTTGCCACGCTTACGGCGCCAAGGTAGGCATCCAGATTGCCCACGCCGGACGCAAAGCAGAGGATGCTCCTCGGCCGGTGGCTCCCTCTGCGATTCCTTTTAATGCCGAATTCAAGACTCCGCGTGAGCTGACCACCGAAGAAGTACAAACGATGGTTCAGAAATTCCAGGCAGGCGTTAAGCGGGCCATTCAGGCGGGCTTCGATGTGATTGAGCTCCACGGCGCACACGGCTACCTGATCCACCAGTTCCATTCCCCGCTGACCAACAAGCGGTCTGATAAATACGGACAGGACCTGACACTGTTCGGCAAAGAGGTCATTCAGGCAGCTAAAAAGGAAATGCCTGAGGGCATGCCTTTGATTATGCGGATATCCGCGCAGGAATATGTTGAAGGCGGCTATGGCATACGTGAGAGCATCGAGATTGGCAAAGTCTATAAGGAAGCAGGGGCGGATATTTTTCATATCAGTGCGGGTGGTGAAGGTGCCATTGCTGCTGATGGCAAGCCGGGAACCCACGCTGCCTATCAGGTTCCGCTTGCCCGTGCATTCAAGCAGGAGCTGAATGTTCCTGTCATTGCAGTAGGGCGCCTGGATGAGGCTGTCCTGGCTAACGCAGTCATCGGCAATGATGAGGCCGATCTTGTCGCCGTGGGACGGGGCATGCTGAGAAATCCGTACTGGACCCTGGAAGCCGGTGTTCAGCTCGGTAAAGATGCCGGTCTGCCGAAGCAATACGAGCTGGGCTTCCCCCGTTCCCGGAGATAACCTCTTCCCAGAAACCAGGGTGCTATCCCTCGCCGTTCCTTATACAAACCGGGGCATGGAATGTTATAATGTACAAAAATATCATCATATGGCATACATCCGGGAGAGGAATGGTGTGGATGAAAAATTCCCTTGAGGGTGGCGTAATCACAGGCTGGTTAAGCTTAACTCATATACAAATGAAGGTTGCAGGTGAACTTGAAGCCAAATTGCAGGAGAGCTTTGGGTGGTCTCTAAATGAATTCTATCTGATGTACTTCCTGTCCGAAGCACCGGAGAAGAAGCTGCGCCTGCAGCAGCTGGAATCTATGGTTGGACTCAGCCAGAGTGCCGTCTCCAGACTGGTCAGCCGCTTCGAAGCCAGAGGCTGCGGCGTACTGCAACGGACGGTCTGTGACGACGACCGCAGAAGCATTTATACCTCTCTGACCCCTATCGGCCAGGAAAAGGTGGACCGCGCGCAAGTGACGGTGAATGAAGTGCTTCATGAAGTGTTCCCCCGCGCGGAGATCAAGCTGCTGCTGGAGCAAATGCTGGACCTCCCGCAGCAATAGCGCCCAAGCCGGGCTTACCCCAAAATTCATATATTTTCTTAAAAACCTGCTGTCTCATATTGGGACCGCAGGTTTTTTATGGTTGCAGTTCATTCCTTTACTTGATTCTGTTCACTCAGAATATAATCCGGACCGTCGTCCCCTTTCCCACCTCGGAGGATATTTCCACCTGATGCCCCAGCTTGCTGCAAATCTGCTTCACCAAATATAGGCCCATCCCGGTAGACTCCTGGAAGCTGCGCCCGTTGACACCGGTAAAATAGGCATCGAATACACGCGGCATATCTCCTGATGGAATACCTACACCCTCATCCCGCACCTCAAGCACGGGTCTGCCTTGATCCCCTGCATACCCGTGAAAATACACAAACCGTCCCTCCTCCACCGTATACCGTAGTGCATTGGTGATCAGCTGGGTCAGTACAAAGGACAGCCATTTCTCGTCCGAGGTAATGAATAGGTCATGATCGACTGAAATGGCCGGAAAAACACGTTTGCGGATAAACAGCCGTTTCTGTTCAGAGGTTACGCCCCGCACAATAGCCGAAAGCTCCAGCCGCTCCACATAGAAATCATGCTCGAACGTGTCCAGACGGGCGGTATAGAGTACGGTATCCAGCCCTTTTTTGAGCCGGTCCAGCTCATCGCCAATCGACGTAAAAGGCGGGCCGTCTTTGTCTTGAATAATGAGGTGGATGACCGACAGCGGGGTCTTCATACCATGCACCCACTGGTTAATGAAGTGAATATGCTCCTCCAGCTTGTGGCGGTAGCTATGCAGGTCATTCTGATACAGGCGGAACTGGTGAGCCAGCAGGCCGCGCAGGCTCTCTGCCAGCGGAGTATTCTGAGCAGGCCCGCCGGAGTCATCCAGCGATGACGGCAGATTCAGCAGACGTTCGTAGAAGGAGCGGTTGGAGAAATAGCGGTATGCGAGGTATGCCAGCAGCAGACAGGTGCTAAGCAAGCCCGCATACAGGCATACATTCACTCCGCTGCCCCCGTCCAGCCGGTAGACCAGAGTGATCATCGAAAGCTGGGCCAGATAAATAATAATAAGTGGCATCTGTTCCCGCAAAAACAGCTTCATGTTACGCCTCCTCCCAGTTCTCACACAGCCTGTAGCCTTGACCGCGCACCGTCTGGAGGCCGTCCGCTATATCCAGCGCCGACAGTTTTTTACGCACCCGGGTCACGTACACATTCAAGGTATTGTCATCGACAAAAGCCTGGTCATCCCAGATTTTCTCCAGGAGCCGGTCGCGGGATACGAGGGTGCCCGCCTTTTGCATCAGCTCATCGAGAATTTTGGCTTCGGTGTGGCTGAGATCAATCTTGGCACTGCCCCGCGACAGGACCAGACGCTCCACATCGAGCATCAGCCCCGACACGGTCAAGCTGCGGTCACTTCCGCCTCCGGCATAGGAGCCATAAGCCCGGCGGAGATGGCTTTTAATTTTGGCGAGGGCAATCTCATAATCGAACGGCTTGGTGATATAATCATCGGCTCCGTTTTCGAGCGCCATCACCTGATCCATTTTGCCTTCGCGGGCGGAGATAAACAGGATCGGGCAGGTGGAGATTCCCCGGATTTGGCGGCACCAGTAGTAACCGTCGAACTTCGGCAGATTCACATCCAGCAGCACCAGATGAGGAGCATACTGCTCGAACTCTGTACGGACTGCTTCAAAATCACGCACAGCCTGCGTCTCATAGCCAAACTTATGTAAATAATCCTGGAGCAGCGTCACCAGTCCACGGTCATCTTCGATAATGAAAATTTTGAACATATCAGGCCTCCGGTCTGCTGTATAAGCCCGCTAAGGGGGTTGCCCCATAATATATACAGTCCCTGCATAGTAGTCAAATATGAGGTGAAGTTCCTGAGTATCCCATGATGGAAACCCGCTTGGCAAATGTTGCGCCCCTGAACCCGCGTAAAAACAGCCGTCTGCCGGAGTACTCCGGCAGACGGCTGTTTCATTGTTAAGGAGTAAAGGCAACTGCCCGTTGTCTGTACCGTCTATCTACCGTCCAGCAGATTGCCCAGGCCGCCGAGAATGCTGCCTTCTTCCTTGCGTCCTGTAGGACCGGCAGCAGAGAGTATACGGTCCGCCATCCGGCTGAACGGCAGCGATTGTACCCACACCTTGCCCGGTCCGCGCAGGGTGGCAAAGAACAGACCCTCGCCGCCGAAGAGCGCAGTCTTCACCCCTTTGACCATCTCGATATTATAATCTACTGAGGAGGTCATGGCCACGAGACAGCCGGTATCCAGCTTAATCGTCTCACCTGGCTGCAGCGTCCGCTCCATGACATAGCCCCCGGAGTGAACGAAAGAAAGACCGTCTCCTTCGAGCTTTTGCATAATGAAGCCCTCACCGCCGAAGAAGCCTGCACCCAGCTTGCGTTGGAATTCAATGCCGATCGATACGCCTTTGGCTGCACATAGGAAGGAATCCTTCTGGCAGATGATCTTTCCCCCATGCTGCTGAAGATCCAGAGGGATGATTTTGCCAGGGTAAGGCGCGGCAAAGGTAACCCCTTTGCGGCCGTAGGCCCCACTGTGTGTGAAAACTGTCATGAACAGGCTCTCACCGGTCAGCAGACGTTTGCCTGCGCCCATCAGTTTGCCCATCAGCCCGCCTCCGCGTGATCCGGTACCGTCACCGAAAATCGTCTCCATCGAGATCTCCGGGTCCATCATCATGAAGCTCCCGGCCTCCGCAACCACACTTTCGCCTGGATCAAGCTGGACTTCGACACACTGTATTTCCCCACCCATAATCACGTAGTCAATCTCATGAGCACTCATTGTTATTCCTCCAGTAGTTACGTTTATTATGTAATCCTATGTTAGTACAGCTGTGATATATACGCTGCACGTGCTTTACTGGTTTCACTGTCTCTATACAACAAAGAAGGCCAGCCCGGGTGTCAATCTGGCTGACCTTTCGCTTATCCCCATAACAGGGGGTAATTTAGAACTCTTCACATTACTGTACCATCATGCGGTTTGCTTAGTGCAGGTTGAATTTTGGGTGCTTTGCTCAGCTTAGGTCTGCCAAGTGAGGTTGTAAACGTAATAACGTAGCCTGCAACGACTACTGCCATTACGGTGTACAGCGTTTCCTTGAGAGGCATATAGAAAAGTGATAATGCCAGAACGATAACATCCATCAGGATAAATACGGTTCCTACCTTAATTCCCTTCCATTCACTGATCAGCAGTGACAAAATATCATCCCCGCCACTCGCCCCGCCGCCGCGGAGGACCATTCCTGCTCCTAGACCTGTCAGTACACCGGACAACAGCGCCGCAAGCGGCAAGTTATCCTGCAAGTTGATCACCCATCCGGAATAACGTTCCATCAGGCTGTAGAATATGGTGAAGGCTCCTACAGAGATGAAGGTATTGCACACGAACGCTTTTCCCTTGAAAATCATTGCGATTAGAAGTACTGGTATGTCTAAGACTAGAATAGACAAAGATGGCGAAATACCTAGTACATATTTGCCGAGCAGCGACAAACCTACGAAACCACCCTCGGTCAAATGATTCTGATAATTGATGTGATAATAAGTAAATGCAAGCAGAAATGTTCCGGACAAAATAATAGTTAGTCGAAGCGGCAATCGCATGCCACTGTCTTGTTTCCTCATACAGGTCTCCCCTTATTGTAGATGGCGGCTTAGACGTATTCCAAGCCTCTACGACGGGTCTGACCGGAGGATGTGTTGCTCCTTCGCATACAATACTCCCTTCCCTCGCAGAGGCGGTTTCGTCAAATAACAACGGTACGCGCACTTTCTACAGGGAAGCTAAGTATAAGACAGATCATAACGTTTCCAAATCGTCCTTTGGGGAATCGTCCTTCGGGGACACATGGTATCCTGATCCTTTCTCTAATTTGATGTGTTCTGAATAGATTATACCACGCTTGGGTGCTTCTCTAAACACATTTCCATTAAAAAGCATACAGCATTTTGTAAAATCTCTGTCAGCCCGGACTCCGCAGCAGGCGGTTGACCGTCTCACGCCTCACTCCGATCAGTTGGCCGATCTCTTCCTGTGTCAATAAATCCGTCAGCTCTGCGCCATGTGAATACTCGAGAAGCCAGCGTGACAGCAGCGCAAGCCGTTCTCCCGGAGTGCCCACCGTAAGGTGATCCAGGCGGGTCTGCATGAAACGCACCTTCTCTTGAAGCAGCAGGGCGATTTCCATGACTTTATCCGGGTCCTCACGCAGCTCGCGGTACCATTCTGCTGCCGGAATCAGCTCCACTTCGCTTTTCATCATGGCAACAGCTGTTCCATGCGCCTCCTTCGGTGAAATAAGTGAATGATGGGGGACGGTTTCCCCGGGGTACAAGAGATTGAACAGTACGATGTTCCCGTTCTCATGCAGCCGGGTTACCTTGAAGAGTCCGCTCTTCACCTGAAACAGATTCTGGCAGGCATCCCCTTGGCGGAACAAGACCTCTCCTTTGTGCAAAATCATCCCGCTCTCTCCTTTATATTCTCAGTATGTATGACTCTATTCTACAAATTGAAAAGAAACCCTGTCCGAAATCGCAGGTAGGGCACGGTTTTATCAAAATGACTAGGGAATCAGCCATCGCTTACCCTAGATCACACGGGACAGACTGCGCTTTACTGCCGCTTCTTCAGCCATGTCAGCAGCTCGATTGCACATTCCTCCGGTGTATGCTCCGCCGTGCAGAGCTTCACTTCAGGACTGACAGGGACCTCGTAAGGATCGGTGATCCCGGTGAAGGAGGGAATCTCGCCACGGCGGGCTTTGGCATATAAACCCTTGACATCCCGCGCTTCGCAGATCTCCAGGGGACATGCCACATAGACTTCCACAAAATCCGGAAGCATATCACGGGCATAGCTCCGCATCTCCGCATAAGGGCTGATCAGCGAGATGACCGTCATCACACCGTGCCGGTTCAGCAATCCTGATACATAGGCTGCCCGGCGGGTGTTCTCGAAGCGGTCCTCCCGGCTGAATCCCAGCCCGTGGCCGATGCTGCGCCGCAGCTCATCTCCGTCCAGCCATTCCACCGCCTGTCCCTCAGCCCGCAGCCTGTCCGTGATCAGCGCGGCAATCGTTGATTTGCCTGCCCCGGACAGCCCTGTTAGCCATAGGGTTGTTCCTGGTTGCACACTCATGCTCTTCCCTCCGGCACTCTATAAGGAATTCGTTCCAGCAGTCCGGAACCGTATATCTGCTGCAGCTGCAGCTCGGGCATATGGATATAGCCGATATAGCAGTCACAAGCTTTCATCCTACAGCTTCGTTCCGCCGACAGACCTTCAAGACCATCCCTGTAGAGGCTGCCAATCACCCCTCTGTCCTTATAACACCGTTTGACCTGGCCGGAACCTTGTACATAGAACACACTGCTTCCTGCATTACAGGCTTTGCCCAAGCTTTCGTAGTCTCTCGTATTAAGCACGAAATGCGGATCAATGCCGGTAAGAAATGCGATATCCTCCAGTGTATAATAGTCAGGTTTATCCTTATAAGCATTTACCCACAAATAGACATCCTCCGGCAGGGCTTCTCGCAGTGAAGCTATCGCCTCAAAGGCACTATGCAACCCGACGCTCCCCACACTAAAAGGTATGCCTTGCTCATATACAGCCATACATTGGGCCAGAAACCGCTGCTCCTCCACCTGTCCCGGATGATAGGTCGCCCAGAAAGCTGACTTATGCAGGTTCAGCCCGGCAGTAAAATCCAGCCCGGCCGACAGATTGGTCTGAATAGCCACCTTGTCTACGTGCTCCAGATTGGAGAGTGTGACCATAGCCTCTTTATACCAGCGGTGGATCAGGGCCTCTCCATAAGGATTGAAGAAGATGGACAGCCGGTGGCCTTCAGCTCCCTGTGCGGTTGCCCAATGGACAAAGGTCTCCAGCTCCTCACGGTCCTTGGCGAGGCGCGCTCTACTGTCTCTGGTCTTACCAAACGGACAGTACGGGCAATCATAGTTGCAGGAGGTGAGAGAGCCACGATAGTAAAGAACAGCCTTCATGGCAAAACAAACCTTTCCATCTGCTCCCGGATGTTGCCCGAAATAAACCAGTCGCCGATAGAATCCGAGTAGCCCAGTCCTTCCGGGGTCAAGCGTAATACGCCCTCTTCATTCAGGGCAAGGCCGCTCTGCAGCAGAAGGTTCAGCTCAGGATGATCGCTCCACAAGGAAGACGTAAAGCGTCCGCTATAATCGGCAAGCTTCAGTCCCTCACTGTGCAGCACCGCCTTCAGAATGTACCGCCGCTTCTGCTCTTCAAGACTCAGCACAATGCCGTAATCTGCGGTATCATAGCGCTCAGCCGCGACATAATCCGCGATGATGCTCTCTGTAGCCTTACGGCTGACTCCGTAACGGGAAGCATAGTGTACATTCCGGGTATAGGATCTGGCTCCGCAGCCCAGTCCGACCATTCCTTCCTCCTGACAGCTGTAGTCCAGGATGGTTTTGCCTGATCTGGCTGTATCCTTGGCAAAGCGCCGCATGGAGTATTGCGTGTAGCCATACTCTGCCAGGACGCTTTGAGCCGCCTTATAGCACTCAAGGCGGATGTCCGTCTGGCGCCGCATATCCTCCGGCTTCACAATCGTATGATGACGCGTATACAGCGGATAAATGAAAATTTCCTCCGGCTCATGCTGCACCGCCTGCTGCAGGGAGAACAGCCAGGATTCCACCGTTTGGCCTGGAAGCCCATAGATCAGATCCAGATTCAGGATCGGAAAATCATACTGCTTCAGCAGCTCCAGTGCACGGTATACCGTATCCGGATTCTGCGGACGGAATATGGCGGCTGACTCGGCGGCAACAAAACTCTGGATGCCCATACTGACCCGGTCTACCTTATGTTCCTTCAGAATATCCAGTTTCTCCTCTGAGAGCGTCTCGGGAGAGGTTTCTACCGAGAGGGAAGCCGTGCTAAAGTCCAGACCCATGATATCCTCAGCAATACGGAACAGCCGGCGCAGCTGAACAGGCTCAAGCAGGCTGGGAGTCCCGCCCCCGATGGCGAATCTGGCGAACGGCTTGCCGCCGGTGAATGCTGCCCACTGCCGTGCCTGGCGTTCCAATGCGTCCACATACACCGTGTGCACCTCCGCCCGCTTGTCAGGCAGAGTGAACAGGTTGCAGAAGCCGCAGCGTGCGCCGCAGAACGGAATATGCATGTACAGGAAAAAAGTCTCCGCAGGCTCCTCCTGCCAGAGTGGCTCCAGCGGAACTGGCGGCTCCAGGTCGCGGTAAGCGGTTTTGTGCGGATAAGAATAGAGATAATTACGGTAAGGATAAGCGGTAATGTGTTCTTTCCACTGCGTGACCTCCTCCGAAGGGAATGGGGGTCTTCCGTCATGGCGGAGGTGCAGGGGATGCTGTGTCGACGTCATACTTTCTCCATCCTTTCAGGTACATTCGGTTATTGGCTAGAGAAAAAACTCCCGGTACGGAACATTCCATACGGTCTCATGCGCCAGCCGGTGCCCATGGTAGCCCTCTTCGCCGAAAGCCTCGCCATGATCTGAAAAAGCCAGGCAGAACACCGGGTTGCCGCGTTCACGAAATGCATCGAACAACCGGCCTAGCTCTCCGTCTACATATCGTAGTGCAGCGCGCTGGGTGTCGACGGAATCCTTCCGGGCACCTGGCACAAAGAAATGACTCGGACCGTGGATCGCCGAAACATTGAGAAACATAAACAGCCTTTGATCCAGCGGAGTATCCTTCAGCAGCTTAAGAGCATGGTTCACCTGGTGCTCTGTGGAGCGGGGATTCGTAACGCCGAACGTCATCCGCCAGTAGCTGTGCTGGAAATAGCCGGGCAGGACACGGGCGAGCGGCACTTTTTTGCTGAAAAAAATGACTCCCCCGATACAAACGGTCCGGTAGCCTTCGGCGGCAAGTCCAGACACCACATCCGGTGTATCAAACAGCCAGGTGTCCGGATGGGTCTTCATTCCGGTATTCCGCGAATGGAACAGCCTTACATGCTGAGACTTATCCGTAGTAGCCGGGGTAGGCAGAAATCCGCCAAAAAAAGCATGATGAGCCGCATAGGTGAAGCTCCCCGGCGTATGTCTTTTCTCCCAGGAACCGCTGCCGCACAGATTGGGGCAGTTCGCTTCTTCCAGAACCGCCGCATCATAGCGAAGGGTATCGAGAGTGATCATCAGCAGATCGTGGGTGCCGACAGTGGCATTCATGTCTATCATAAGTGTCCTTCCTTTATTAACTGCTTCAGCTCCCACTCATAGGTGCCAAAGCCCTGATATTCTACGTCATAGAGCAAGTCACCAAAAGGATTCACATCGGCAGCATATGTCTTCCCTGAACCGGCGGATACCAGGACGTCTATTCCTGCGACAGCAGATCGAGGAAAAGCCGCCAGCGCCCGTACCGCTGTATCCCGCACTTCCTCCTGAACCTCCCCGGAAAGACCGGCCTCTGCCGGAGTCATCCGCCGGCTGCGCAGATGAAGATTCGTGATAGGCGTAGAGCTTACCCGGGCAATGGAGTGGCAGGCCCCGCCCAGCACCACCAGCTGACGGATGTCGAGCGAAGCTCCACCTGCACCTGATTTTGGAATCCACTGCTCGGCATATACGCCGTGGCGGCAGAGCCAGTTGATCAATCCGGCAATCATGCGGCTGTCGGTATAACGCCGCAGCTTGCCGGAATTATAATAGATAGGGGGACGGGTAATATAATGTTCTACCCCCACAGTGGTCACAGCAATCTCCGCGCCTGTAGACGGGTTCATCTGGTAGGCGATAACACCGGAGGCAGCGGACCCGCAGGCAAGCTTAATAAAAACCCGGTGCATCCGCTGCCGGTGCATCTGTTCACGGATAGAGGCGTAATCTACCCGTGTCCCCTCTTCACCAAGCGGCCGGGGAATCCTGACACCAGCAGACGCCAGAAGCTGCTGGGTGCACCGTTTGTCGGTCATCGCCGCAATATCCTGCGGATCATTCAACCACCGGGACTCCGGCAGAACGAGAGACGCCTCTTCCCGCAGCCTGGCCAGCAGGCGGCAATACCCGCGAAACCACTGGGAAGGATGGTGCAGAACACCAGGCATTTCCCGAAGTTTGCCGGCCGTTTTGAAGCTCAGCGGGAACAGATCCTGCTCCTGCCCGAAGGGATGCAGAGCATCATTGTAATCCCCGGCATCGGGCGCTCCCAGCGCAATCAGGGCCCGTTCCACCTCAAAGCTGCCCCCTGGCGAATCCAGCCGGAGCAGCGGAGCGCACATGCCGGAGGTTAACCTGTTCTGCATATCTAGGATTCCCTCCGCTTCGAGCAGTCCGGCCAGCGTTTGACCTGCAAGCAGTCCGGTATATGGCAAGATGATCGCCGGAGGCAGTCCGAGACGGCTTCTTGCCTGCTGAATTCCGCCAGTCCGTCTGTCACCGGGAATGCCGATGACGACCAGCGGCCGCGTCTCCTTCATCACTCGGTAATGGAAGGATACCGCCAGTCTTCGTCATCATCGCTGGTCTGCCGGTCGCTGACATCAACAGGCAGACCGCTCTTCTGCCAGCGTGCCACCATCTCTTCTGACATGTAGTGATGGCTGAGGTTCAGCGCCTTCAAGCCCTTTATCCGCTGGCTGGCCAGAAGAGCTTCCGCTCCTTCATCACTAAGAGTGCCAAGCGAAAGGTCAAGGGTATCAAGCTGGTCCAGGATAGGGGCATCAGCAACTGCTTTGGCGATTTCATCCTGAATTTCGCTGTTTTTCAGGCCGAGGTAAGTAAGCTTGGGGAACTTGCCTGGCTCAATAAGCGGAGTCAGATCCGCAAGACTCCCGTCAAAGCCATAATTATCTACTCCAAGATACAGCTCCAGCTTGCGCAGATTCGGCAGCTTAGAAGCCGCGATCTCAGCCAGAACGTCTTTCCCCAGGCCGCCGGTAATAATAATCAGTTCTTCCAGCTTGTCATGCTGCAGGTTCTTCAGGCTCAATTCGTTCCCGCCCTGAATCGTGAGCGATTGAAGCTCCGGGAAAGCCGGCAAGAGCGGAGAAAGATCACTTTGGGTAATCCACGAGATCTCACATTCCTCATAACCCATCTCGCCGATGAACAGCTTACGCAGCGCCGGGAAGCTTGCACTGTACTTCACGAGCTCCCCGACAACCTCCTCCGAGCTGTTCTCATAGGCCTGGCCCCAGTCTCCGATAATAAGGCTGCTCAGCGAAGCTGCTTCAGGACTCATACTTAAGCGTTCAATCGCATCCGCTATCCGTTGGCCATCTTCAAATTCATCATATCCAATCACAAGCTTTACTTCCGACATGAATAATCCCTCCCGGCAAATTTTGGCTCTTCAAATTACCCTAACATCTTGCAGGAGGGTAGGTCAAATCCGTCCAGAGGCTTCAGGTAAAAGTAAAAGGTACTGGGCCAATTAGCAAATTCTTCTATGAGCCAGTGTGCCTGAGCAGCGGGACTTTCTTCTCCTTACCATAACAAAGAGGTTGCCCCGTCAACGAATGACTTCGGGACAACCTCATTGGATTATGCTATGCTCAGCCGTTTCTCAGCGGCTTTTTCCACAGGCCAAGCGTTAATCCGGAGATCACAGAACCGATCAGGACGGCCAGGATGAACAGCAAGGCATTGCTGGACAGTGCGGCTACGAAGATACCGCCATGCGGTGCAGGGACGTTGATTTTCCATAACTGGGTCAGACCACCGGCAACAGCTGAACCTGCGATACAGGAGGTGAGTACACGCATCGGATCGGCTGCAGCAAAGGGAATAGCGCCTTCCGTAATGAATGATAGACCCAGCACATAGTTCGTGAGACCGGATTTACGTTCTGTTTCGGTAAATTTATGTTTGAAGAAGGTTGTGGCAAGGGCAATAGCCAGTGGAGGAACCATCCCTCCGGCCATAACGGCCGCCATCATTAATCCGTTCGTGTTGCCGCTGGAGGTAAATACGCCAATGGCAAACGTGTAAGCCGCTTTGTTGAACGGTCCACCCATATCAATCGCCATCATGCCCCCGAGAACCAGACCGAGCAGAACTGCATTGCCTGTTCCCAGATTGTTAAGTCCGCTGATCAGGCCTTCATTTAGCCAGCTGAATACCGGATCGAACAGGTAGAACATAATCCCGCCGGTAATCAGCAGGCTGAACACCGGGTAGAGCAGAATCGGCTTCAATCCATCAAGTGTCTTGGGCAGGCCCGCAAACGCTTTGCGGAGCATAATGACCACATAACCTGCCAGGAAACCGGCGGCCAGACCACCAAGGAAACCGGCATTGGAATTAAGGGCCATATACCCGCCGACCATACCCGGCATCAAGGCAGGACGGTCACCGATGCTGAGCGCGATGAAGCCGGCCAGGATTGGAATCAGGAAATGGAAGGCACCATCACCGCCGCCAATCGTCTGCAGCAGCTTGACGATCGGATTATCAACACTCGCCACCTGCTCGAACAGGAACGAGATAGCCAGCAGAATCCCGCCGCCGACCACGAACGGCAGCATATGAGAGATGCCGTTCATCAGATCCTTGTAAATTCTGCTTCCAACGCTGCCGGATTTCTCTGCCGGAGCCTCATCTCCGTCTCGTCCCTCACTCCGGTAGATTGGAGCCTCTCCCTTAATAGCTTTGGTGATCAGCTCTTCAGGCTTACGAATACCGTCACTTACCGGTCTTTGCAGCACCGGCTTGCCGGCGAAACGTGCCATCTCAACTTTTTTGTCGGCGGCAATAATGACACCGCTGGCCCGGGCGATTTCGTCCGCAGTCAGTACATTCTGAGCCCCTTCTGACCCATTTGTCTCCACGCGGATATTTACGCCCATTTCCTTGGCTTTTTTCTTCAGTGCGTCTTCCGCCATATAGGTATGGGCAATCCCTGTTGGACAAGCAGTTACAGCAACGACAAAGCTTTGCGAATCCGGGTTGCCCACAATTACACGTTCGGGCGCCTTCGGTTTGGTTCCACCAGTGCCGGCTGCTTCATTCGCCTTTGCTTCAGCTTCTGCTTCAGCTTCTGCTTCGGCTTGTTTGGCATCAAATAGCGCAGTCACTTCATCAGGTGTCCGGGCATTCATCAATGCTTCAATGAATTCGCTTTCAATGAGCAACCTGGACAATGCAGCCAGTGTGCGAAGGTGCATATTTCCAGCTCCCTCTGGAGCAGCTATCATGAAAAACAGCTTCGCAGGCTCATCATCCAAAGAGGCATAATCTACTCCCGCAGCGCTTTTGGCAAACACTACTGTAGCTTCATTGACCGCTTTGGTCTTGGCATGCGGCATGGCGATTCCCCCGCCAATTCCCGTGCTGGACTGCGCTTCGCGCGCCAGAATCTTTTCCTTGAACAATACGGGATCATTAATCCGTCCGCTGGCCGTCAGGCTGGCGATCAATTCATCAATCGCCGCTTCCTTAGACACCGCCTGAAGGTTCATGATCATTGTTTCTTTTATCATCAGATCTGTAATTTTCATTACAATCCACTCCCTTAATCACATGTGTACTGCTTGGTTAAATCTGTTCAATTTCAATCTGTGTCCGCAGCTGCCCGATTAGTGCTATCTCTGCAAGGTCATCTGAGAATGCTGTCGCACTGCCAGAAGCCACGCCTGTCCGGAAAGCCTCCAGTACATCACCAGTCATAGATAGCGTACCCACAAATCCGGCGATCATCGAATCTCCTGCTCCTACGGAGTTCTTCACCTTGCCCTTCGGCGCATTGGCATAATATACGCCTTGATCTGAGATGAAGAGTGCTCCCTCACCAGCCATGGAAACCAGAACGTAACGTGCTCCCAATTCCATCAATCTGCGGCCGTAAGTGATAATTTCATCTCTTGTGTTAATTCTGACCCCGAACAGTTCTGCCAGTTCATGATGGTTGGGCTTCACAAGAAGCGGTTCCAGCGCAAGCGCATCTTTCAGTGCCTGGCCTGTGGTATCGATGACAAATTCGGCCTCTTTACGCTTGCATATGTCAATCAGTCTGCTATAGAAGGCTGCTCCCAGCGAAGGTGGCACACTGCCCGACAAAACGAGGATATCGCCTGCCTGTAGTGCCTCCAGCTTAAGCACCAGAGCTTCCGCTTCAATATCCCGGATCACCGGTCCGGTTCCGTTAATCTCCGTCTCTTCCCCGGCCTTTAGCTTGATGTTAATCCGGGTGTCATCATTTACCGTTACGAAGTCACTGGAGATGTTCTCTTCACCCAGCCACTGCTCGATGTATCTCCCGGTAAATCCCCCTAGAAAACCGGTGGCCGTATTGGGTACCTCCAGCGTGTTCAGTACACGGGAAACGTTAATGCCTTTGCCACCAGGGAGCTTGAGGTCGCGTGTCATCCGGTTTAAACTGCCAAGCTTCAAATCTTCAACTTCCACGATATAGTCAATGGAAGGATTAAGCGTCACAGTATAGATCATGGTTATCCCTCTTTATTATGGTTTTCTTGTCCTCACACCAAGGTGTAGTCGAGGTCCAAGCCTTTCAGCCCGCGAATGAAGCCTTCAGGTGTCTCTCTATCCAGAATGCAGTGATCCATCTCCCGCAGGTCAGCCACCTTACAGAAGGAAACCTGCCCGATTTTGCTATGGTCGGCCAGCAGAATAACCTGTTTGGCCACGGAAATCATTTTGCGCTTAGTCGCAGCTTCAAGCATGTTAGGAGTGGTGATGCCTTCGCGTAAATCCAATCCGTTGGTACCCAGAAATGCTTTATCCACACGCACCATTTCCAGCGAACGCTCCGTCATTGGCCCTACAAAAGCCAAGGTATCCTGCCGGAGCATTCCTCCTGTAATTGAAACTTCGATATTACGGCAATCCTTCAGCTCATTCAGGGCAATCATGGAATTGGTGATTACCTTAAGGTTCGAGAATGCCCTCAGCGCCTTGGCGATTTGCAGTGTTGTTGTTCCGCCGTCCAACAGGATGGCGTCACCATCTTGAATCATTTCTACAGCCTTGTGTGCGATTCGCTGCTTCTCATCCAGATACCGGTCCGCCTTATCGGGAATCGCCGCTTCAAAATTGACACTCTGCAGTGAAACTGCTCCGCCATGCGTGCGTTTCAGCAGCCGCGATTCTTCAAGTTCCTTCAAATCACGGCGTACCGTGGACTCTGACACTCCCAGTTCCTGGCTGAGCTCCTGGACTGACGCCCGGGTATGCTTCTCCACAAAGTGGACAATGCTCCTTTTCCGTTCCTCTTCAAACATAGCGCTCACTCCTTGTGAACAGCGGCAAAATATGAAACCTTACATTTCGTGGACTTTAGAGAACTACGGTCGAAATGAGCAGAAATCATGATTGTTGATGATTATTTGTGATTGTTTCTGCTCACTTGTGATTATAACAGCGTTTTCATTCGTAGTAAAGCAATTTTTCTTTGGTTTATTTTCCTCTTCAGACAGCAAAGATATACCCGTTTGACAGAGGGGATCCAGTATAACATTTGAACATTTCGCGTTGCTCAATCAAGCACAATTGGAGCACGTAATCCGCATGAGAAATAGGCCTTCGAAATATCCTCTCAATTGCCTATTTCACCCCGGCACACTTTGACATATTTTATATTACATATGGGAAAAAGCAGGTGAACAGGCGATGGCTCATAATAACTACTTGGGAAACGGGAATAACGGGAATGGCGGCAATACAGCTAAGGGCAATACGGCTAAGGGCAATAATACAACCCCCGTCGAAGGTGAAGAGCTGGATGCGGAAGACTATGCCATTATTGCGGCGGGCCTGACGGCACTAGGGGAAATTTTCGCCTTTTTATCTCTTGTAAAAGCCAAACAGGTATCCAAAGAAACTGGTGGTAAAGTCAACGTAGATCCGATTCTGTTCGTGCAATCCAGGAAAAAAAAAGCGGCGAAACGGAAAAACCGTTCACCGCGTTGATTATCTATACTTTGAGGGCCTTACGGAGCGTCTAGCGGAATGGCATGATGCAGCCCGAACAAGGAGCTCACCTCCTGCTGGCTCTGCTCTTCCTTCAGAGCTACGATGACAATAATATGTTCCTTGTCGGCATGTCTTGCATAGAGCTTTACATCTTCCATGGGAATTCCGATGCCAATCAGACTGACGTCAAGACCGTCCCTGTCCAGATCCGCCCCCGCCAGTTTGTGGGCTGCCGGCCCGGCCGCTACAGCAGTATCAGGCAGCATATCCAGCCCTATACCGAGTCCTTTGGCGGTTCCGAACAAACCTCCGTTACCTTCGCCGGCTTCTGTCCGGCCAATCCCCGTATCATGGCTGATGATCTCCAGCGTATTCTTCTGTTTCGTTACAGCCGAGACCTGTTTCGGCTTGATTCCGTGCGCACACACGTCCTCTATCGCAAGGATGACATCACTCCGATGTTCAAATATCCCCAGAACCAGTTTCGTCACTGTCATCCCTCCTCCTGTTTTAATGCGATATTAACCGCTGCTTCCGGTACCTAAACCAGAGATGCTGATTTGCATCTGAACGTACTGAATCAATCCCTCTTAATTCGGTTATAAAGATAGAATTGATACATAAATGCTATAATCAATAGAATTAGGGGGTGCTGCAGTGCTGCAAAGCAAATATTTCAGAACATGCCTGGCCATTATCGCATTCTTGACGATTCTGTATCTGGGCTCCAAAGTCGCTTTTCTCATCTCACCGCTGGTAGCGATCTTCAATCTGCTGCTTGTACCGATGATGCTGTCCGGCTTCATGTATTATCTGCTAAGGCCGCTAGTCAATCTTCTGGAGAGTAAAAAGCTGAACCGTATGCTTTCCATTCTCCTCATCTATATCGTATTCCTAGGTCTGTTTGTGCTCTTCTGGGTGCTGGTCTGGCCGACACTTCGTGAGCAGATCCAGAATTTCATCGACAATACACCTTATCTGGTGCAGGGACTTCAGGACCAGTTCACCAAGCTGCAGAACGACCCCACCTTCTCCCGCTTCTTCAAAAGCGATGCTGATCTGTCAGCAAAGCTCTCGGGATACTTGAACGATGCCATCACCTGGGTTAGCAATTCGATGACCAATCTGATCAGTGTCGTGTCCAGCATCGTTGTGGTGATCGCTACCCTGCCCATTATTCTCTATTACATGCTAAAGGACGGGCACAAGCTCTCACCGATCCTGATTAGTCTGGTACCCAGGAAGTTCCGTAAGGAAGGGCAGGACATGCTGGTCGATATTGACAGCGCACTGAGCGGGTTCATCGTTACACGAGTGCTGCTGAACGTGGTCCTGGGAGCCATGCTCTATGTAGGGTTCCTGATCATTGGCCTGCCTTACTCCCTGCTGCTCGCCATCATTTCCATCCCACTTAACTTCATTCCGTATGTCGGTTCACTGCTGGCCGCAATACCCGTCGTCATCGTTGGCTTCATTGAATCTCCGACGATGGCCCTCTGGTCACTGGTGATCATTGTAGTTGCCCAGCAGATCCAGGATAATGTGCTGTCTCCGATAATTTACGGCAAATCCCTGGACGTGCATCCGTTGACAACCGTAATTCTCGTGCTGGTAGGGGGCGAATTCTATGGCATCATCGGTGTGCTGATCGCACTCCCGGTCTATATGATCCTCAAAATCATTTTCCTGCGGATCTACGAGATTATCATTGCCGAACGGGTCGAAGATGTTGTCGTTACCAAAGAAGAGCAGCTGTGACCCTGAGCGTCAGCTTCGGTTACAGCAACAACCAAAAGGCGCAGGCTCTCGTTACGGAGCCTACGCCTTTTTAGTCCGAACCGTTCAGCCCCGAAGAGAACGCACTACAAAAATATGGCTGCCTTTTGGCAGATTCTGTCCATCCTTGAGCGTGACGGAGCCCTTGGTATGGGAAACAATTGTTGTATTGTAAGCAATCAGCTGATCGCCTTTCCAGACGGTGACCGCTGATTTGAAATAGATTGCATTGTCGAACTGCTGGCGTTCTCTCATGACATATCCGACCACATGCAGCGTTGGGGCCAAGGATCTCTCTTTGGGGGCCAGAGCTTTGATGTACACAATGTCGCGAAAAGGCACGGCAATTTCCTGATGACCAATGACAGCTACGGAAGCTGCCGGGTCCCATTTACGCAAAACACCTTTCATGACCGTGTAGGGTTCTTCGCCACAATACATAATAACTGGTCTGCCTACCCAATGCTTCATGGCTCCACCCCCTTAGCTGTATCCAAATCCAAGTTATCTATATATTCGGTATGGACCAATTGATTCCCTGTAAGCCTTTCGATTCCAAGTACTTGTTCGCCTGGGAAAAGGGACGGCTGCCCAGAAAACCCCGGTGCGCCGAGAATGGGCTCGGATGCGGGGACTTCATCACAAGGTGGCGGCTGGGGTCGATATAGGCTCCTTTTTGCTGGGCATAACTGCCCCAGAGGATAAAGACCATGGGTTCCTGCCGTTCGTTCAGCTTCTCCATCACCGCATCGGTGAAAGTCTCCCAGCCGAGTCCTTTATGGGAATTAGGTTGTCCTTCCCGGACCGTCAGCACAGCATTCAGCATCAGAACCCCTTCCTCCGCCCAGTGCAGCAGCGAGCCGTGGTTCGGAACTGGCACATCCATGTCTGAGTGCAGCTCTGTGTAGATATTTCGCAGGGAAGGTGGGATCCGCACCCCGGGTTTGACCGAGAAGCTGAGTCCATGTGCCTGTCCCGCTCCATGATAGGGGTCTTGCCCCAGTATGACTACTCTTGTCTTGCTGTACGGCGTCAACTTAAGCGCTGAGAATAATTCGTCTTTGGGCGGATATACCGTGTACTCTTTGTATTCCCGCGCCAGCCCATAACGCAGCTCCTGAAAATAAGACTTCAATGTCTCTTCCTGCAGGATTTCATCCCAATCGTTACCGAACATTTATGTTTCCTCCCGCTCCCATGCGTGTTATTCATTCTTTACCTGATATTACCCAAAATATAGCTGGCTCCCGGCAGTTTATTTCCGCCCGTAATCAGCCTTGATCTCTCCCCACTCTTTGGTCTGCCACTTGAGTACTTTGTTCTTGTATGTATTCGTCTGCAGCCAGTGTTCCGCGCGGTCAATCAGTGTCCAGATTTCCTCGGTTGAAGCATCACGCGGCAGCGTGGTGGCAACCTTCTTTTGCTTAACCCATTTCATGGCATTCACGGAATCACTGTAAATCGTGCGGCTGCTTCCTTCTTTATTCAGCAGAGCCAGCGCGTGGACAATCGCCAGGAACTCCCCTAGATTATTGGTGCCTTTCTTGATCGGTCCGCATGAAAAAATGAGATCCCCGGTCTGCGTATCGACCCCCTTATATTCTACAGGTCCAGGGTTGCCGCGGGTCCCCACGTCTACGGAAATGCTGTCGTAATCAATCTCCGCCGAAGACTCAGCAGTTGTTGTACTGCGCTTATACGTGCTTGCAGATTTGCTCTTCCCTGCACCCGAGGCTGCGGCTCCGGTTCCCCAGTTCCCCTTCCACCCTGCCTTGTAGGCGGCGTCTGCCTCCGCTCTGGATTCGTAGGATTTATACTTTGCCCCTGTAAAATGATCCGTCTGCGCCTGGCATTCCGCCCATGTCCCGTATACTCCCGGGTTCTTGCCTTCCCATACTACGTAATATTTCTGCTTGGCCATTGAACCTAGCCCCTTTCTGCCGTAACTTTATTACCCTAACATGTGATAATTTTATTTTGGAATTGGCCATGACTCCAGCAAATGTTGGACTTTCGGCAATATTATTGGATAATATACCAGCCGGGGGTTCATAATATCCCCATGGTCATTAATCCAGCATCGCAAGTGTGGTATCGGCTATAGTCTGCAGCTTGTCCTTATCCGGTGTGGTTTTGACCATGACCCGAAGACCCACCAGGGCATTATGCAGGAATACAGCCAGATTAGCCGCCTGGTGACGGCTGGAGATTTCACCGCTCGCCTGCCCTTGTACGACTAATCGTTCAAAGAGCTGTTCCGTTTGCAGAAAAGCCTCATTTACCTTGGAGGTTGCCGCCGGATCATGATTAGCCAGTTCAACCGCCGTATTCACCAGCAGACAGCCTGTTGGCTCTGACTCCTGCTTGTAGATGATTGTATCAAACAATAGCCGGATGGCTTCCTTGGCGGAGTCCGTACCTTCCACACGACCCTCCATCTTGCTGGCGGTCATCTCTGCAAATCGTTCCATAGCCTTTATATATAAGGTGTGCTTGTCTCCAAAAGTATCATACATGCTCCGCTTATGAATACCCATACCGGTAACCAGATCCTGCATAGAAGTTTTTTCATAGCCCTGCTGCCAAAAGACGTTCATCGCCTTGCCCAGCACGTTGTCTACATCAAACTCTTTGCTTCTTGCCATAATCAAGCCCCTTTCTGCGTCTATTTTACCATTTATAGAACGTTCGGTAAATATTATACCCTAACCTATGAGTAATCTCACATTAATTCCGCACTAATCATTCTATATTAAATTTAAAGCATGTCGCATAGTCCCATACCCCAAGGAGGATATTCACATGAAGAAGCTAGCAGCCTTAGCAGCAGTATTCGTTCTGACATTGCTTGTCGGATGCGGAAACTCTGCGAACAATAATACGGCAGGCACCAACACGCCAGCGGGCAACGGAACCGCCAGCAATGCCACTGCTGCACCTGACGCTGTAACCTCGGCTTCCGTGGTTGACAACGGAGAGGATTTCAAAAAAGCGATCAGCAAGGACGGTACCTGGATTGCTGCTACCCTTAAGGATCTGACCTTCACGGAGGATCTCGTCGTCGACGGCCAATTCATCCACAAGAATGAACCGGCACGCAAGATCGCGCTGTACACGCAGGATGCAGATCACAACATCACCAACTCTTTTACCCTGACCGCACCCAAAATCACCATCAAAAGTGAAAATGCCCGAATTCAGGGCGGCACCTTTGTAGGTGACGTATATGTGGAGGCGAAAGGTTTCAATGTTGTGAATGCAACCATCAAGGGCAATGTCTATTTCTCCGATGAAAAGTACCAGGCCACCTACAGTGCATCGGACCAGGGAAAAGTAACGGGTGTAACAGAAGTTAAAAAATAATGTATAGGTTTCCGCACAAGGTGTTTCTCTAAAGGCATATTTGCCCGGGGAAGCACCTCTTTGCAGGTTATGGAGAAAGAGGCTATCATGCATATTTCATTCCGCAGGCTCGTGCTTATCCCGGTCCTGCTCACCGTGGCTTCATGCAGCGGGCAAGAGACTACGCCGCAGCAGTACCGGATTCAATCCGGTCATAATCTGACGATCATGACCACGACAGACACACACTACCTGTCCAAAAGCCTGACTGACTTCGGCCCGGCCTTCAATCAATTTCTCGCCGCCGGAGACGGTAAGCAACTGGGGTACAGTGAAGAAATCATTAGCAAACTGGGCCATGATATCGAAATCCGAAAGCCGGATGCGCTCATCATCAGCGGGGATCTCACCAACAATGGGGAAAAGCGCAGCCATAAGGATCTGGCCAAGCGACTAAAAATCATTGAACAGAATACCGGAACAAGGGTATATGTTATTCCCGGTAATCACGATATTCTGAATCCCTGGGCGCGCGAATTCAAGGACGAGCGGCAATATATGGCGGACAATATCACTCCAAAAGAATTCCGCAGCCTCTACCACGCCTTCGGGTATGACGAAGCCTTGCTTAACGATAAAGATACCCTGAGTTATCTGGCAGCCCCCTCTGAGGATCTCTGGCTTCTCATGCTGGACACCAGTCAATACGCTAACAATTCAGCACTTGGTCACCCCCAGCTGGATGGAAGAGTCCCTCCTTCCACATTGCAGTGGATCGATGAATGCGGAAAGCTGGCCTCAAGCAGTGGAGCGCATATCATAGCGGTCATGCATCACAGTCTGCTGGATCATAGTGACTTCATTCAAGAGGGCTTCACAGTTAATGACAATGCACAGGTGGTCGACGCCTTGAAGCGGAACGGAATTGCCACTGCACTCAGCGGCCATATCCATATTCAGGACATCAGCGAAAATAGCGGGGATGGCACCAGCATTTATGATATCGCGGACAGCGCCTTATCCGTGTATCCTCATCAATACGGAATGCTGAAGTACTCTTCTGCGGATCACACACTTGACTACAGCACCTCCAAGCTGAATATGGAGCTGTGGGCAGCTTCTTCCGGCAGCAAGGACAGTAATCTGCTGAACTTTGGCACCTATAGCGAGCAGAACTTCAGAAAGCGTTCCTCAACCCGAAGTTATGCCCGGCTGTCGGAGGATGAGGCTTATGACAAGTATTCAGACGCTGAGCTTCAGGTCATGGCGGATCTGGTGGGACGGCTCAACGAAATTTATTTTGCCGGCACAGCCAAGACTGACCTTCCGGGGTTGATCGCGTTAGACGGCTTCCGGCTGTGGCAGAACGCACCCTCAAGCGGACTCAAAAGCTATGTGCTTGGAATGGCTAGACGGGTTCCCAAAGACAACCATCAGCTTCACATTAAGCTTCCATAGCGGTAGCCGCAATACTTTGTCAGCCGAAAAAAGCGGAACCCCGCTGCTAAGGGTTCCGCTTTTATGTGTGTAGCCGATTAATCATATCCCCCAACCGCTTCAGGAAGCGCCTGGTACTCGGGTCTGCTCTGGACCAGCTTCACGATCTTAATCCGCAATGCTTCGAGTCTCTTGGCATCGGCTGTGATTTCGCAATTCGCTTCACTCCAATTAAGTGTTTCCTGCTGACCATTCACCTGAATCGTCCAGTGTTCTTCGGTGTAGGGTTCACGCCCACAGGTCTTGTCCTTAATCTCCAGCTCCAGGCCGCCCAGCGCATTCATCCCGCGTAGCTGCTGATAAATATCATCCATTTCAGCGTCTGTCAGTCGGAGATTTATTGTCGCTGTACCGTTGGAGATCAAATCCTTCGTTACCGTACCGTTGAAGGTATTAATCTCATTCCGGGCTGTGATGCCATAACGGACAGAAAAAGCGAAGTCCCCGGGCTTCTTCTCCGGCATGGTGACAGCTGCCGGAGGCGACTCAGCCGACTCTTCAGGAGCAGAGCTTCTTGTGTCTCCGCAACCCGCAAGCAGAGGCACCAGCAGGGACAGCAGCATAACCGGATATACCAGTCTTCCGTTCATACCCGGCCCCCTCACATATAAATATACTTAATCATAGCTTCAGGTCTCCAAGGTGCTGCGGCTTCAGCACAAGCACTGCAGATGCGGCTTCACGCCCGTTCACCAGCAGCGTGAGGGTATGCTCTCCCGCATAGTGGCGGCGGGTGGTCAGATCTGCCCAACGGTGAGTCCGTTTTCCGGTCAACCGGGCGCCGCCGGGAACTGTTTTGTCCGAGAGCAGGAACAGCTTGCGCGAGGTCTTGCCCCCGGCTTTCACAAAATCAATACCGTATTCTACACGTATACGGACCGCTTCCCCCTCACGAATGGAAAGGGCATAAGCTAGCTCACAGCTGTCGCCTATGTGCAGTTCCGCAGGCTCTACAGACAGGACGGCACTGACGGCCAGAGGTGTCTCGTTCTCCTGGCTAGCATAACCAAAGAGGGCCATGATCTCAGGGTCCGCTTTGCGGATCAGTGTGCGGCATCCATGGCGCACAATCCAGTCCGTATGCGCACTCACACCCTTCCAGCGCCGTACGGTATCCATCACAACTTCGGGATGGTCCTTGGCAATGTCGTTCAAATTGTTCGCCACACTCTTGCGGACGTACAGCGAAGGGTCAGCCTTCAATTGTTCCAGCACCGGCAGCACCGGCGACGGGTCACGCTTGAACATGGGCAACGCCTGCCCCCAAGGCAAGCGGGGCCGGCTTCCTTCACTGGACAGCCGCCGTACATGCTCATTGGGATGCTTCGACCATTGCAGCATCTGTGCCATCATCCGTTGCGGGTCATGCAGCAGAAAGGGGCGGACAGCGAATTCCGCCGATGATCTGGGCGTGAAGCGCTCCAGTGCTGTCATAGACAGCTCAAAGTGTTCATCGCTGGTACCATACACCTCGACGAAATCGGGGAAGAACAGATAAGGGAAGCCTACACATTCTTCATCTATCGCAAACAGAATCTCCAGAGCATCCTCATACCGCCGGGGCAAAAAGGTTCCCAGCGTCTCCGTGATCCGCCGCATCCGTCCTTTAAGCTCCAGCGCCTCCCAAGGGTCACGCATCGCTGCAGCGACAAAACCCTCAAGGTCGAAACTGCCGTGTACTTCCTTCACCTTCGTGCCGAAGCCGCGCAGAAATTCCTCGTTGTACATTGCTTTTAGCGGTTCTGCCATTGTTGTCTCCTCCTGCCGGTTCTCTGTCTCATTATTCCGTTTCAGTGTAGCCAGAAAATCGTAGCATAACTAACCGGACAGCTTTATGTCATATTTCGCTGAGCAGACCTTTTTCAGAGCATCAATCATTGCAACTCACTCATAGTGTGAATCCACTTACTATTCATGTGTTTTTACAGTTCCAGCCAGCCCTGTTCCTGTCTCTTGGTCACAATCCGGTCCCGGAACCACAACACCGCCGCTCTTCAAATCCACAATGCGGCTTCTTGTGTCGGCCTTGGAAATGTACAGCGGCTGACCATTTGCATCTATACAGTAGGAGATGGGGATGGACACTCCGCAATTCCGGTAGGAGCCGTCAGCATGACTGGTTCCGATAACAGGGCATTTATACTTCACAGCAATCTGTGCAGCTTCCTCTGTCCACATAGTAAACTGTTCTTCACTGAACATGCCCACGCCAATCGGATGGGCTATGAAATCCAGAGATTCGGCTTGCCCCTCCAGCCCGTTCAGTCCCTGTAAGATCTCCACACACAGCAGATAACCGATCTGCATACCTAAGGCGTCAGCCACTGATGGAGCATACAGCTCTCCTTGCATGGGAGACTTCGCCCGTTCAAGGAGAATTTCTCCGCCGGGCCCAATCATTAATGCCCGGTCCTTGTGGTTCTCATCTCTATAGCTGGTAATCACCAGCTTTCGGTGCTGCCTGGCAAGGCCGCGAAGGGTCTGCACACTGCCCGGATCCGTCACATATCCTTCAGGATAGAGTACCGCATCGCATAAATTGGACCACTGCCGCAGCTCTTCTTGCAGCTTCAACAAACCAGCTTCGTGGTACGGCTGGGAGACCAGCAATCTCATCGGGATTCCTCCATAAATTTTACTTTTTAGCGTTCAAACCTTCTTCAGTTCAACAACGCTTCGACTTCATCCATGCTCTTCTTGGCCCTGCTGTTCAACCCCCGTTTGTCTTTGAGGCCCAGCTGCTCCAGCTCATGACCCGGATCGACCACAAGAGGCTGCCTGGTGACAGATTGCAGCAGCTCAGCGGCGGCCCGGCAGGCGGTGAATAACTGCTCACGGGACAATACTTTTTTATGGGAGCGGATGATGCCCACCAGGTTTTCGGAGAACCGCAGTCTGACGATGCTGTCTGTGCTCATGAGATTGCGTGAAGCAAACGATACTATCTTTTCCGCCATTTCAGGATTCGGATATTGCCTGGAAAGCGTCTCTAGCGTGTCCACAGCTTCCCAGTCGCGGATCGACAACTGCTTCAGATATCCCGCAATCATATCCTCTGCCCATTGTTTTTCTGTTTCTTTGTCGACCTCGTACTGCTTATACTGCTGCAGCACACCTTCACGGTGCATCTGTATGGGGTTCCCCAGATAACGGGTGAACAGTTCCCTGGCTTGCTCTGTGTTATTTTTTTCCATGCTGCAGACCGCCTTAATCTTATATTTAATCCAGAGGAACGTAATGCTTCAGGCTCTTCTCCGTGACCCCCTGGTCCAAGCCTTTCCGGGAAATCTCGTGGCTGAATTGTATCACTCCAGCGTGTGCAAAATAAGTATACTCCACCTCCGGCTCGTCTCTAAACTTGACATGTACAACAAACGGTGGGGCCTTAATGGTCCATTTCCCTTTTACCGAAGCAATTTCCGCCCGGGCATAGCCCATTTCTTCAGTCAGGTAAACTTTGACCCTGTGAGCATAGACTATGGTGCCAATCCTTGCATAGACGATGGGAGTCAGCACGATGAGCAGTCCGAGGACCGCCAGCGTAATAACAAGTGTCTTTTTTGCAGCGCTCATGCATTTTTTCCTCCTCCACTTGAAACACAAAGCGTTATTTTCACAAATCCTGCAAATTAAATCCTATTTTCAAAATGCAAAGGCTGTCGTATTATAGATAAAAAGCTTTTGTAGCTAGACGCGCTAAAGCGAATGAACGGAGGAATATCAGCCATGCCGCAGACACTCGTTAAAAATGTTGATTTTTTTGTCGCTGCACTGTCGCAGACCTTTGTGTCCGCGTTGCAGCTCGATCCTGACGGAATGTATTCCCAGGTGGGGATCGGAATCGTGGAAAAGTTTGCCGAAGACTATGTGCGTCTCAAAAGATTCGACGGCAGTATATCCCACTACGACCGGGAAATCACGAAATTTCAGCATAACAAAGCTTAGCCTCCATATTATTACATTCCGCTTTAAGCATGAATTTCCTGCTTTCTCCAATTGAAGGACCTCCACGAAGGACCTCCAGCTCTATAGCTTTCGCCTTTGCCAAATGCTGCTTCCCCATGCACACTGGTTCAGATCCGTCCATATGGTGTACTCGTTACATAAGATAGGCGTTTTGGACATATTCTAACTTCGGCAGCATGGAAAGGAATGAGAGTATGAGCGACAAAGAGAAATTCAAAGACAAACGGAGCGCCGGTTTTAATCAGATTCCCGATGCGAGCAGACCTGGACAGACGGCATCTACAGACAAGCTGGATGATATCGTCGGAGGCATTATGGACAATGTGCAGGAAACTCTTACAGGAGATTCTCCTAAGGATGCCGGCCAGAAGGATAAAGCCAAGGATAAATAAAATCTTATGAAAAAGCGGACACCTGAGAGGATCAGGTGTCCGCTTTTTTGGGGGTTGCCACGGCAGCGGCAAACCGGGTTATTGCATGATTGAGAAGATAGAACCGTAAGGAGACCAGCAGATTCAGCCGCATCCCCTTGTACAGCTTCATCAGTATTGAAAAGGATGCTTCTCCTGCATGCTGCCGTCCATGATCAGGTACTCGAAGTCGGGCATGGTCTCTGCTGTCTAGCTATGGGTACCCGCCCTCTTCCAGAAATCCGTACCGGCAAAAATCTGTGCTTTGCCTGGTGCCTCCTCAGACACATCAGGCAAAAGCGCCCAAGCGGCACGCTGTCCCCGCAAGGGATCATCACCCGCCACACCGTATTCGCAATATCTCACGGTCCGTTCATTATGCGGATCATCCCAATGATCCCAGCCCCGGGGATCAATATGTCTGCCGTAGCGGCAATTCACAAGTTCGGTCCGGGCGTAACTGCGCCATGGCCGTCCCAGGTAGACCCCGGTTACGCCTGGATCAGCCGTTAAGAAGCACCCGCTGAAAATATACCCGTATTCCTGACCCTCGGGTGTGGACGCTGCCGTTATGTATCCCTCACCCTGGCCGTAATGTAGCAGACTGCGGATTTCACAATGTTCGAAATAGGCTGCTGCCCCTCCAAAAATAAAGTCCACTGTTCCCTCAATATAACAATGGGTATAGAGCTGGCGGCAGCGGTCATGCCGCTTTTTGAGCGGGATGCCGCCGAAGGGCTTGCCCTCCTTAGTCGCAGGAGGCAGCGGTCCCGTTAACAGGGTATCCTGATATCCCTTGAAGGTACAGTTGCGGAAGACCGTCTCGTCACAATGAGCATATACCGCCACGGCCTGCCCAATATCTGTTCCCTGTCCGGCCGTATTGGCAACCGTCAGATTCTCCACAACCAAACGGTGTCCCCCAAGGAAGAGCGTCGGGGTGGCAAAGGTGGTGATCTCTTCACCTGCGGCGTCCAGTTCCCTGGCATACCGGTTCATGGTAATTACCACGTGGCCAATGCCGATAATCCGCAGATGGGAACGGTATATCCTTACCGTTTCCTCGTATACACCTGACAAAATATACAGCGTTCGTTCTTCATCCTCCGGCTGAGATTCCAGCGCATTTACTGCTTCCTGTATGGTATGAAAATCACAGAAGGCTTCTTTTCCTACCAGCATCTGTTCTTCCTCCTCATCCATCGGCTTCACGTACAGGCCTGGCGCATCAGGTAGGCCTGTTCTCGTATTCTCCACAGACCTGCAGGAATGCGCCTAAGCCTTCTTGGTCATTGGTGATCACGGGTGCATTGATATAATAGGTAAAACTTCCTACTCGACGGGCCCGGCGACCCAAACCGGCTACCTGGCAGGTTTAATTCAGATTCAGGAGGCTCTCATTTATCTCAGGCAAGCAAATAAATTATAGCGCCAGAGATGGCATTCTGCCACAAAAATTTTAACGTGTGCATTTTAACATTTCCTTGACTTGACCGTGTGGAAATCGTAAACTGAAATCGTTAACAATTCTATTTTCCCGGAGAGATATTATGATCACCATCAAAGACATTGCACGTGTCGCCGGCGTCTCCCATACGACCGTTTCCCGAGCGCTGAACGGCAGCCCGCTGATCAAGAAAGTAACCCGGGACAAAATCGAAAAAATCGCCGCCGAAATGAACTATGTGCCCAACTACAGCGCCAAGAGCCTGGTGACCAAAAGATCCTTCACCATCGGTCTGTTCTTCTCCAGTATTGAACAGGGGACCTCGGCCAGCTTCCTGGTCGATGCAATCAAAGGGATCAGCCACATCTTGGATGAGAACTTCAACCTGACGGTCAACGGTATTGACGGCGTTCACAACTTCGGCAATATTCAGCCGCAGCGTTTTGACGGCATTCTGGTCATGAGCCAGAGCGACGAGGATAATGCCTTCATCTATCATGTGAAGAAGATGGGGATTCCCCTGGTAGTGCTGAACCGCCAGCTTGAAGATCCCGGCATTATGAACGTGGTCGCAAATGACCGTGAAGGCGTGAAGGCAGCCATTGATTATGCTGTCCGGCAGGGACACCAGAAATTCGCTATTATCGAAGGCAAGCCTGGCTTCAAGTCATCAAGCGAGCGCAAACAGGGCTTCATGGACAGCCTGATTGCCCATCGTCTTCCGCTGAACTCCGATTACTTTGCGGCTGGAGACTACAGCATTGAGAGCGGATACGCGGCAATGGCTGCCCTGCTCCTGCTGGAAGATCCGCCGACAGCGGTGTTCTGCTCCAATGACGATATGGCGATTGGCGCGATGAACGCCTGCTACGCCCACAAGGCCGATGTTCCGGGCCAGATTTCCCTCATTGGATTCGATGATATTATGTTCGCCCGGTACACGAATCCAGCCCTGACCACAGTCCGCAAACCCATTACAGAGATCAGCGAGCTCGGCACCAAAATGCTGGTGCAGCTGCTTCAGCAGCCGGAGAGCAAGCCCCAGCAGTTGTTCGTGAATACTGCGTTAGTCACCCGCCAGACTGTTGCCGGGCTACAGAAGTAATGAGCCGGTATACGGAGGCTGAAGCAAGCGGAACTCTATGTGCAGCCGGCCGCCAAAGCGGATCAAGAGTGATTGACTTGTGAGTAAAGAGTGCTGGCGAGCGGAGAAAAAGTGACTCACGAGCGGGTAAGGAGTGCTGGCGAGCGGAACTGAAGCCATCCGCAGTGTAGATCAGGAACGGGCTGGGGGAGCGGGGCAACAGTTTGGGACGCAGTTCGGGACGCAGCTCGGGACACAGTTCGGGACGCAGTTCGGGACGCAGTTCGGGACGCAGTTCGGGACGCAGTTCGGGACTCAGCTCGGGACGCAGTTCGGGACGCAGTTCGGGACGCAGCCTCCCCGGACCCCACTCTGAATGTATAAGTTACTCTATTGAAGTGGAAAAAGTAGAACAAAATCAGCTATGGCAGAGGGTCCGAGATGTAATAGTGGAAAAAGTAAACATATTTCGGTCAAATCTGCTCATTTATGAGGATTTTGAGCGATTTAGATGCAATATTCCCACTAAACTCTGCAATCGAGTGTTTTCCTGCGGAATAGTTCTACTATTTCCACATAAACTTGCGAATCAGTATGATCTGACTTCACAAATGGCTGTTATGTGCAATTGTGAAGAGCAGTCATTATCCAGCTCCATCCGGTTAAAAAAAGAGCCTCTCTTTTTTTAAATAAAATGTTCACGTGTGCATTATTACAATACTTTATAAAGGAGATTATTGAACACTTATGACACAGCGTTTATCCAGAACCACTCAGCCCGGCCTGCCGCAATATCCGGAACGGATGATCCAATTTGGGGAAGGGAATTTCATGCGTGCTTTTGTTGACTGGCAGCTGCAGCAGATGAACCGGCAAGGCCTGTTTAACGGAAGCGCTGCAGTTGTTGTGCCTATCGGCCAGGGACTCGGCGGACTGATGGCCGAGCAGGATCATCTTTACACGGTGCTGTTGAACGGCATCATGCAGCAGCAGCCTGTCAATTCACGTGAGATCATCACCAGCGTTAGCCGGGTGATCAATCCCTACAGCGATTATGAGACTTATCTGGCTCTGGCCGAGAATGACGAACTGGAGTTCATCACCTCCAATACGACAGAGGCAGGCATCGCCTATCACCCCGGAGACAAGCTGGAGGATGCGCCGCCTGCAAGCTTCCCTGCCAAGCTGACCGCCCTACTGCACAGACGGTTTGAGCTGGGCAAAAAAGGCTTCGTGATCATCCCCTGTGAGCTGATTGACCGCAATGGCGAGAAGCTGGAGGAAATTGTGCGGCAGTACGCTAATGAGTGGAATCTGGGTGAAGCCTTCCTGCAGTGGCTCAGTGATGAGAACACCTTCTGCTGCAGTCTGGTTGACCGGATCGTTCCGGGATATCCGCGTGACAAGGCCGCTGAACTGGAAAGCGAGCTGGGCTACCTCGACAAGCTGATGGTAACCGCAGAGCCGTTTCTGTTCTGGGTCATTGAAGGCCCGTCCTGGCTGTCTGAACGGCTGCCCCTGGCCAAAGCCGGGCTGAACGTAGTCGTTACAGATGACATGACCCACTACCGTGAGCGGAAGGTTCATCTGTTGAACGGCCCGCATACGGCCATGGTTCCCCTAGCCATGATGGCAGGGCTCGAAACGGTGGAGGATGTGATGAACGATGAAACATTCTACCGCTATGTGCGCGAGCTTTTGGATGAAGAGCTCATTCCGATGCTGGATCTTCCCGAGGAGGAGCTGCTCTCTTACGCAGACGCTGTGCTTGAGCGGTTCAAAAACCCGTTCATCCGCCATGAGCTGGCCTCGATTTCCCTGAACAGCATCTCCAAATTCAAAACCCGCCTCCTCCCTGTGCTGCTCCGGTATCAGCAGGAACGCGGCCAGCTGCCGCCGCTGATTACGCTGGCCTTCTCCGCACTGCTGCTCAGTTACCGGGGAGACCGCGTGAAGCGTCAGGACAGTGCTGAAGTGCTGGCGGTCTTCGATCAGGCGTGGAGCAATCCCTCCACATTCGCTGAAGCGATCCTGAAGGAAGTTAGCCTGTGGGGTCAAGATCTGACCAAGGTGCCGGGTCTTACGGAAGCGGTTAACACCCAGTTGCGCCAGCTTCAAAGCTCCGGCACCCGTGCGGCGCTGCAACAGCTAGTTAGTTCGGAAGCCTAATCCATCATTTCCTATTAGGAGGGACAGCATGAAACGATTAATGAAAATGAATCCCCGCGATACGGTAGCCGTTGCGCTGCGCCCCATTGCTTCTGGTGAAGAGATCACTTTTGAGGGACTCACTCTGGAGGCTGCCCAGGATATCCCGCAGGGCCACAAAATCGCATTAACCGACTTTGCCGTGAACGACGTTATTACTAAATACGGATACCCCATCGGGCATGCGGTCGAAGCGATCCGGGCAGGTGACTGGATCCATACGCATAACATCAAGACCAATCTGGCAGGAGAAGAAGAATATGAATATCTTCCCGAGCTTCATCCGGTCATTTATCCGCAACGTGATTTGACCTTTCAGGGCTACCGCCGCGCAAGCGGCAAGGTGGGTATCCGCAACGATCTGTTCATCATTCCCACGGTCGGCTGTGTGAACGGCATTGCCGAGCAGATGCTGCAGGAATTCAAGGCAGAACACCCGGATCTGGGCGGCTTCGATAACTTTACCGTACTCAAGCATCCTTACGGCTGCTCGCAGCTTGGCGATGACCACCGCATGACCCGGAGCATTCTGCTGGATGCCGTGAATCATCCGAACGCCGGCGGCGTGCTGGTCTTCGGTCTCGGGTGCGAGAATAATATCGTCTCCGAGTTCCGCAGCATGCTGGGTGACTATGACGAGAGCCGGGTCAAATTCCTCGTTGCCCAAGAGGTAGGCAACGAGGTAGAGGCAGGTCTCACTCTGCTCGAAGAGCTATACGAGGCAGCGAGAAATGATGCCCGCGAGCCGGTTCCGCTCAGCGAGCTGAACGTCGGACTGAAATGCGGCGGCTCCGACGGATTCTCCGGCATTACCGCCAATCCGCTGCTGGGTGCCTTTTCGGATTTCATTATCTCCCAGGGTGGAACCTCTGTGCTGACAGAGGTCCCTGAAATGTTCGGTGCCGAGAAAATGCTGATGGCACGTGCGGAGAGCCGTGAGGTCTATGAAGACATCGTCTCTCTGATAAATAATTTCAAGCAGTATTTTCTCTCCTATGGGGAACCGGTCTATGAGAATCCCTCTCCCGGCAACAAGGCTGGCGGGATCAGTACGCTGGAAGACAAATCACTAGGCTGCACCCAGAAGGCTGGCAGCTCGCCTGTTGTGGATGTGCTGGATTATGGCGTGAAGCTGCGCCGCAAAGGTTTAAGTCTCCTGCAGGCCCCGGGCAATGATCTGGTGGCGGCCTCCGCCCTTGCCGCATCGGACTGCCAGCTCGTGCTCTTTACAACCGGCCGGGGAACACCGTTCGGCAGCTTTGTGCCAACGGTCAAGGTGGCGACTAACAATGATCTTTTTGCCAAAAAAGGCCACTGGATGGACTTCAATGCCGGACCGCTGCTGGAACGCCCGATGGCCGATGTGCTGGAGGAATTCATCGCCTACATCATCGATGTAGCGAGCGGACAAAAAACGCGCAACGAGCAGAATGAAGTGCGCGAGCTGGCGATTTTCAAAACCGGAGTTACGCTCTAATCCTTATCTAATCCAAGTAAAGGGAGAATCACGATGTTTTTAAATGACGATTTTCTGCTGACCAGCGAAACGGCGCGCAAGCTTTTCCATGATCATGCCAAAACCATGCCGATTATCGATTATCACTGCCATCTCGACCCGAAGGAAATCTATGAAGACAAGGCATTCTGCAACCTGACGGAAGCCTGGCTGGCCGGAGATCATTACAAATGGCGGCTTATGCGGGCCAACGGGGTTCCTGAATCCCATATTACCGGTGATGCTTCCGATTATGACAAGTTCCTGACCTGGGCCCGTACGCTTCCAAAGGCAATCGGCAACCCACTATACAGCTGGACCCACCTGGAATTGCGCCGATTCTTCGGAATTCATGAACTGTTGAACGAAACTTCCGCTCCTGCCATCTGGGAGGAAGTGAACCGCAAGCTGGCTGAACCGGCCTATACCCGGCGAAGCCTGATCCGGAATTCGAATGTCAAAATCATCTGCACCACAGATGACCCGGCAGATTCGCTGGAATATCACCGGCTGCTTAAGGAGTCGGAGCATGACTTTCAGGTCTTCCCGACTTTCCGTCCCGACAAAGCGCTGAATATCGACGCCGAAGGATTCCCGGCTTGGCTGGCCCGGCTGGAGGAAGCAGCAGGAGTACCTGTAGCCAATTATGAATCGTTGGTCGAAGTCTTGCGGAGCCGTGTGGAATTTTTCCACGCGAACGGCTGTCGGCTGTCTGACCATGCACTCGACGTACTGCGTTATCAGGCGGCTGGTGATGCCTCACAGGTGGAGCGGATTTTTGCCAAAAGGCTGGGAGGTACGATGTTGACACCGGAAGAGATCACTGTCTATCGGACAGAACTGCTGTCGGCGCTGATCGGAATGTATCATGATCACAATTGGACCATGCAGCTGCACCTGCACGCCTTCCGCAATAATAATACGCCGATGTTCCAGCGCCTTGGGCCGGATACGGGTTACGATGGAATTAACGATCTGTCTTTGGCTGAGGCACTCTCGCAGTTGCTGGACCGGGCCGAATGCGGCAAGGGATTGCCGAAGACCATCCTCTATTCGCTGAACCCGGGAGACTATCCTGCCCTGCTGGCTCTGATGGGCTGCTATCAAAAGGATACCGCAGGCAAGCTTCAGCTTGGCTCCGGCTGGTGGTACAACGATACCCGCGACGGCATGCGCCGCCAATTGACCTTACTGGCTGATAACAGCCTCTTGGGTAATTTCGTCGGCATGCTGACCGACTCCCGCAGCTTTCTATCCTACACGCGCCACGAGTATTTCCGCCGCGTACTCTGCGAGCTGCTGGGTGAACTGGCAGAGCGCGGTGAAGCACCGGACGATCAGACACTGCTGGGACAGCTGGTGGAAGGAATATCCTACAGTAATGCCGCAGGATACTTCGGCTTCGAAGCCCGCAGCGCTGTACACTCTTGAACCGGGAAAGGAAGCCGATTATGCCTACACTGTACATTGCCGGTGACTCTACCGCCGCTCAGAAAGGCGGGGGCGAGAAGCCAATGACAGGCTGGGGTGAATTCTTTCAGGAGCATTTTGGCCCTGAGATTACCGTAGACAACCGGGCGGTTAACGGGCGCAGTACCCGCTCTTATCTGGCAGAAGGCCGGCTTGAGGATATCGCCAAGGATTTCCGGTCAGGCGACTACCTGCTGATCCAGTTCGGACACAATGACCAGAAGGTAGAGGACCCTGCCCGTTATACCGATCCCGCTACAGAGTACCGCCGAAATCTGCTCACGTTCATTGATTTCGCCCGCAACTACGGCGGATATCCTGTTCTGCTGACTTCGGTCAGCCGCCGCCGGTTTACTTCAGGCGGCGAGCCTGACCCGCTCGCTATCGGGCCGTACCCGGAAGCGGTACGCGAGGTCGCAGCACAGACCGGTACGCCGCTGCTCGATATTTTTGCTTCATCCCAGCAGCTATATCGCGCGCTGGGAGAAGAAGGCTCGCGGCAGCTGTTCATGCATCTGCCCGCGAACGATCATCCCAACTATCCGGTGGGCATCACGGATGATACGCACTTCTCCAAGGAAGGCGCTGCCCGCGTGGCTGACCTGGTCGCCGGGGCGATCCGGCAGTCTGCAGAGCTGACTGCCTTGAGTGTATATTTGCGGCGGTCAGGGCTTAGAGCAGCAGAGGTCGTCTCCAAGCCGTAAGTCTTGCCGCTGACCGGGAAATGGATGGATCTGATCGCATGGAACCATAGGCCATAAGCCGCAAGCAGACCCGCTTGCGGCTTATGTGCTTCAATATAGATTCTATTTATTAATAAACAGGAGGGACTATCATGACTGCACCGCTTCACCTGGGGATACGCGCCCATGATTTTGGCCAGAACCCTCTGGCGGAGCTAACCGCCAAGCTCTGCCGGTACCATTTCACACACATTCAGTTCGCTGTACATAAGTCTTTTCCGGAGAGTGTCCCCGCGATATCCAGTTTAAGTCCCGGTACCGCTGCCCATTTCGGTGATGCCTTCCGGCAGGCCGGTATCCGTATTGCTGTGCTCGGCTGCTATGTGAATATCGTTGATTCTGACCCCGCCCAAAGAACATTGGCCCTGGATACATTTAGTACCCACCTCCGTTTGGCCCGGGATTTCGGTGCCAGCCTGGTAGGTACGGAAACAGGCAGTGTGGGCAAAGGATACACAACCGCTAATTTTACGGAGGAAGCTTTCCAGCAGGCAGTCATTTCCGTGCAGGCTATGGTGGCAGAAGCCGAACGCTTCGGCGTAACGGTAGGTATTGAAGCAGGGATTCATCACCCGATCTATACTGCACAGCTGGCGCGGCGTCTGCTCACACAGGTTCCCTCCAATAATCTGCAGATCATTCTCGATTGCGCCAATCTGATGACCGTAGACAATTACCGGCAGCAGGATGCCGTGATTGCGGAAGCGCTGGAGCTGCTAGGCGATCGTATTGCCGTCATACACCTGAAGGATTACACCATCAGAGACGGTCAGGTCGTGATTGTTCCTGTAGGCCAAGGCCTGCTGAACTTTGCTCCACTGCTCCATTACATGAAATATAAGCGGCCGCATATTCAAGGCATTCTGGAGAGTACGCCCGAAGAGTATGTGCAGGAGAGCGCAGATTTTCTGCGGAAGCTGTATGATGAAGTCTAACCGGAGAATCTGACGATAAAAGTACTGATCTCATAAGGCTTCATTTCATGGGTAACCGCCTGCCCAATGTTAGCTTCGCCGAGCGGCCGCTCCATCAAGTCGCATTCCTGCCAGGAATGAAGCGGATAATCGCTGCTAAGTGTTACGGTGCTGCGAGTGCCTGTATACTCATGCAAGCGGACGATGAAGCCGTCGCCATTCTCCGCCATTTTGACGGCATCGACGGCTATGCCAGAACTGTCTGTCTTGATCAGCGATTTGCCAGCCCCGGTAGAGTAACCGCCCTTAACCACATGCAGCGGATTGTTCAGTGACCAGGCCTCCTGCACTGTGGTTGCCGCTGCCCAGTCCCCCTTATGCGGCAGCAGAGCATACGTGAAGCGGTGCTCCCCCTGATCCGCCTGCCAGTCGGGCTCGGTTGCCGACTTAATCAGCGACAGCCGCATCACATGATCCTTGATGTCGTAGCCGTATTTGCAGTCGTTCAGCAAGCTGACTCCATAACCCCGCTCCGACAAATCAGCCCACTGATGGCCCACACTTTCAAAACGTGCATAATCCCAGCTTGTATTCCAGTGTGTAGGCCGCTTTACGTTGCCGAACTGAATATCGTAGGTGGCTTCCGTAGCCCGCACCGCAACCGGAAAAGCAGTCTTCAGCAGCTGATGCTGCTCATGCCAGTCAACCCAGGTCTCGAAATCTATCCGTGCGCTTCTGCTGTACACTTTAACCCTCTGAATGATGGTGGAGTCCATATACTTCCAGGTGAATTCCAGCACCGCGGCAATCAAGCCGCATTCTATCCGTTCAACGGAGCGGAGGTCGGTGATTACGCGCATTTTCTCCTGATAAAACAGGTCAATATCCCAGGCATCGAACATCTTTGGCTTATCCTCAAAGACCTGAAGCACATTGCCGTTCTCACCTGGAGCCAGCACCTCCCGCTGTTCCCGCCGGTCATAGATCCGGCTCAGCTGCCCGGCTTCGTTCCACTCCAACACATAAAACGGCGTTGTAAGCCGCAAATCCTCCCATTCGAACGGAACCGGACGGTCTGGCATTAAGGCTGGAACTTCAGGAGCGCCAATGTTTCCGCCAGCAGTATCAGCAGTATCAGCAGAATCTGCTGCATACGGCAGTTGAGCGGGGTCTGCCACGGACCGGGAAGTGATAACCGTACTGCCCAGCATCGGAACGGACGGAACCTCCACCAGCCATTCATCCCCTGCACGCTGGGAAGTTAGCTTTTGGCCGTCCGCAGTGCTCCACTCCAAATCCCCTGCTGCTGCTTCATAAGGAATAGCTGCCAGCTCAGTCCGCTCGAAGAAGGCTCCATTAAATACCGTGTACTGCACTGCCTGCCGTGAATCGGATAACCCGGTCAGCCCTTCTGCTGCAGCATCAGCCGCCGCGCGGCCAATCCGCTCCGCTTCTGCATATTCCAGCCGGGAGTCCTCATACACCTCATGGATGGAGGAGCCGGGAATAATATCGTGGAACTGATTGCGAAGGATGGTATGCCAGCCTTCCAGCAGCGGCTTCGCAGGATAGCTGCCGAAGCTGCCCTTTTCTGCAGCAAGCAGCACCTGCAGCCACTCCGCTTCGCGGTACAGCAGCTCCAGCTTCCGGTTCATCCGTTTGTTATAGGCCTGGCTCGTATATGTTCCCCGGTGATATTCCAGATACAGCTCCCCGTCCCAGGTATGAACATACTGGTCGGTACTGCGGACCGTTTCATTCAGGCGCTCAAAATACTCCTCTGCCCGGCCCGTCTGGACTGCGGGAATCCCCGGCATTTTATCAAGCCGACGGCGCATTTCAAGCATTTCCCGGTTAACCCCCCCGCCCCCATCGCCGTATCC
>NZ_LVWH01000182.1:0-48177 GCF_001909045.1 Paenibacillus sp. P3E
ATCATGATTCGCTTAGTTTTGAAATATCGAGAGAGATATTTCAAAACTTATTGACAAAAGGCTTGGGTTAGGGCTAGAATCGAGCTGTATTAATTTTTAAATATGAATACGAATATTTAAAAACTTATATGCAGAATAGGTTACTTGATACGGAGGGACTATTTTATGAGAATATTGGTGTATGGGGCCGGAGTTTTGGGAAGTTATTTAGCCCATGTGCTGGTGCGCGGAGGCAACAATGTGACCATGCTGGCCAGAGGAGGGCGGCTGGATGAATTGCAAAAGAACGGGAATGTCATCCGGCATTATTTCCAATTCCGTACCACGGCTGATAAGGTAAATGTGATCAGTGAATTGCAGCCAGAGGATATCTACGACCTTGTTTTTGTAGTGATGAAATATCCGGATTTCCGAGCGGTACTGCCTGCTCTTGCAGCGAACCATAGCAGTCATATAGTCCTCGTAGGGAATAATGCCAGCCCCTCAGAGATGCGCGATTATCTGGAAACCCACAGTTCGGTGAAGAAACAGGTTGCCTTCGGGTTTCAGTTGAGTGCTGGCTGGAGGGAGAACGGCCGGGTGAACTGCGTACGAGCTCCAAAGGTGCAAATGACCATTGGCGGTTTAGGTGAGGAGCTTTCTTGGCGGGCGGTGATTGACCAAGCTTTTGTGAACACGAAATATAAATTAGTCTACCATAACCATATGGATGAATGGCTGAAAAGCCACTTTGTGATGATCCTGCCTCTGAATTTCATTGCCCCTTCTTATAATGGGGACTTACGCAAGGCTATAAAAGACAACATGCTGCTTCATCATGTCATAGCTGCTGTAGATGAGGGCCATCAAGTCTTGGAGAAGCTCGGATATACTGTTGCACCTGCGAGTCAAATCAAATTGGCCCGGGAACAACGGAAAATGTTCTATATCCTGCTGAAGCTTATGCTGTCCACCCCTGTCGGCAAAATTCTCCTGGGTGATAAAGCAGTGTCCGCTGACGAGATGTCTGCATTATATCAAGCCTTCAATGATTTAAAGAGCAGAGCGAACATTCCCACACCTCATTGGGATACGCTCGAAAATTATTCTCCGCTCCCGCAGAGGTAACCCTTCCGCAACAAAAATCCCCTTCAAGCTCACTCTTCCACATACTGATGTATGGGTTTGAAGGAGTGACTGCTTGAAGGGGATATTATCCAGCCTTACTGGCCTTATACGTAAACTGTATAATCGTGGTGCTGCAGCAGAATCTTCGCCCGCTCCATATCATTCTCCTGGCGGAAGGACAGGCGCATAATGCCCGGAACATCCTCCCGGCTCTCGATAATCTGAACATTACTAAGGTTGATGCCCTGATCACCCAGTTCCGTAGCGATCCGTCCGATAATCCCGGGATGATCGGGAACATCGATATGCAGATCGAACAACGGAGTAATCATTCCTTTGCGCCGTTCCGGCAGTTGGCTGCGGAAACCACCTGCTTCAAGGAATGCTTCTTCAATGCCTTCCCCATCCGCATTCTCCAGCAATTGAACGAATGACGAAACCTCATCATTCCAATCCCTCAGCAGCCGAAGCATAACTGAGCGGTTGTTCAGCAGAATATCACGCCAGATGATTGGATCACTGGACGCAATTCTTGTAATATCACGGAAGCCCCCTGCCGCCAAAGTGCTGTACAGGGAATCAGTATCGTCATATGCGCGGATCTGATTCACCAGCGCAACTGCAATAATATGCGGCAAATGGCTGATGGCCCCGACAATCTCATCATGGCGCTCGGGATTAAGCCGGACAATCTGCGCTTTGGTATGTAGAAGCAAAGCTTCAAGGGCCTGATACGCTTCCTCCGGCACTCCCGGCGGTGGTGTCAGGACATAATAGGCATTCTCGAACAACAGTGAAGATGCAGCCTCCACACCGGAGCGTTCCGACCCGGCCATTGGATGCCCGCCAATAAAATGCACCCCGGGCAGGTTCAGTGAAACCGCACAGGCGGCAATCGTGGCCTTGGTGCTGCCAACATCTGTAATGATACAACCGGGCTTCAAAGGAAGCTTACTAAGCCGTTGCAAGTAATCTTCTAGCATGCCTACAGGCACGCACAAAAAAATGAAATCAGCGTCCAGCGCCGCTTCCTCAAGAGAAAGTGTGGCTTGATCGACCACGCCTCTGCTGACGTACTTTTTTGCCGATTCAGGACGGTGGGCATGGCCCGTAACGGTCAGACCCTCCTTGCCTTTGAAGCAAAGGGCCAGTGAGCCTCCGATCAGACCGACACCGAAAATTGCTATTTTTGTCGTCATGTTCTTTGAACTACCCGCCTTCTGTAGATTCGTCTTGTCAGTTGGTCCTTAGACCTGTACTCCCTGTTCCTGGAGCGCCTGTTCCAGCGCAGTAATGAACGCCTTATTCTGTTCCGCCGAACCGACGGTGACACGAATATAGGTAGGGTACAGCTTTTGTCCTGCTCTGACAATGATTCCCTGCCGCAGCAATGCATCAAAAACACCATCAGCCGGTTTCCGTACATCCACCATAATGAAATTCCCATGTGCCGGGAAGAATGCAAGGTCCAGCCGTTTGAATTCAGCTTGGAGCTGTACGATACCTGCACTGTTAAGACGGCGGCACTCCTGTACATACTCCTGATCAGCCAGTGCAGCCAATGCTCCGACCTGAGCCAGACGTGTAGTATTAAACGGCTCCCGAACCTTGTTAATCAACGAAATAATCGTCGGACTCGCCACCCCATAGCCGATACGAAGTGCAGCCAGGCCATAAATCTTGGAGAATGTCCGGAGTACAACCAGGTTCGGATAGGATTCAAGCAGCTTGATTCCATTGGAATACGAAAGATCGGTCACATATTCAAAATATGCCTCATCCAGAACAACCATCACCCCTGCCGGTACAGCATTCAGGAAAGTGACAAGCGCTTCCTCCGGTACAATCGTTCCGGTTGGATTATTGGGATTGCAGATCCAGATAATTTTGGTGCGCTCTGTAATGCGGGCCAGCATGGCGTCCAAATCATGTGTACCATTTACCAGAGGCACTTCAATGGAGACGGCGCCTTCAATATCAGCATTGCTTTTATATACGGAAAAGGTCTGATCTGCCATAATCGTCTCGTCTCCCGGCAGGAAAAACGCACGGGCAATCAAGGCGATAATCTCATCGGAGCCGCAGCCAAAGATGATATTATTGCTCTGAACACCAAGATGATCAGCCAGTGCAGCGGTCAATTCGGCCGCCGAGCCGTCAGGATAGAGATTCAGATGATCAAGCTCTGCCATGATCGCTGCTCTTGCACTTGGTGAGGAACCATACGGGTTCTCGTTCGAAGCCAGCTTAATGACATCGTTTAAACCAAGCTCTTTCTTTACTTCCTCAATAGGCTTTCCCGGTTTGTACACAGGAAGGTTAACGATATTCGGTTTCGGGTTCATGAAAGGTCCTCGCTCTCCATAAATATTACAACGGGTACAGGTCTGCCAGCAGACGTTATGGTTTCAATTGTGCCACAAATTCACGAATTTGCAACAGGCCATCACTTCGGGTAGCCGGATTATCCAGAAGCGGTATGACATCCTCGACCTTGCGGACAATAGCACTGCCTACTACTACTCCATCACAGATGCGGGCAAACCGCGCCACCTGCTCGGCGGTCGATATACCAAAACCTACCGCCACAGGAAGATCAGTAGCTTGACGGACAGATGCTATGAATTCATCCACTCCGGTATGAAAAGAAGAACGTTCTCCTGTGACTCCAAGCGAGGAAACGCAGTAGACGAAACCACTGGCCCCGGAGACAATACGGGCAATCCGTTCGCTGGAGGTAGGTGCTACAAGCGGAATCAGATTTACTCCGGCAGTCCGGCTCCGCTCACGCATGTCCGCTGACTCTTCAACCGGGAGATCAGGAATAATCAGACCACTGATCTCATGGGCATCAAGCAGAGAGAAAAAGTTGTCCAGTCCCATTTGCATGACCGGATTGTAATAAGTAAAAAGGATAAATGGCAGTTTGCTTCCAGCCTGGCGTGCTTTTAACGCGGTTTCCATGCAGGTGCGAAGATGTATATTGCCGCGCAGCGCTCTGGAAGAGGCCCGCTGGATCACCGGACCGTCCGCCAGCGGATCAGAATAAGGCACACCCAGCTCCAGGATATCTGCGCCTGCCGCTTCCAGCTCAGCGATGATCGCAAGCGTCGTCTCCAGATCCGGATCGCCTACAGTCAAGAAAGGAATTAGCGCCGTCCGGCCCTCCTCTTTCAGCTTACGGAAGGTCAAATCCATCCGGTTCGTTGTTTCGGTTGTCATCACTTACCCGCTCCTTCTGTGTAGGCCATAATCGACTCAACGTCTTTATCGCCGCGTCCCGACAAACAGATTACCACGATATCGTCCTTGGTCAGAGTCGGTCCGAGCTTCGTTACATGCGCGATAGCATGGGCAGATTCAAGAGCCGGAATAATACCTTCTGTTACGCAAAGCAGCTTGAGGGCTTCCAGGGCTTCATCATCCGTAACCGGCACATATTGCGCCCGATGAACATCCTTAAGATAGGAATGCTCAGGGCCTACTCCCGGATAGTCCAGTCCGGCCGAGATCGAATGTGCCTCCTGTACCTGTCCATGTTCATCCTGAAGCAAATAACTAAGTGAACCCTGGAACACCCCTTGGGTACCTTTACTCATGGTAGCCGCGTGGAACGGAGTATCAACGCCTTTGCCGGCAGCTTCCACCCCGATCATCCCCACCTGCTCATCCTCCATGAACGGGTAGAACATACCGATCGCGTTGCTGCCTCCTCCTACTGCCGCTACCAGAAGATCCGGCAGCCTTCCTTCGGCCTCCAGAATCTGCCGCCGCGTCTCATCGCCGATAATCCGCTGGAAATTGCGGACCATCATCGGGTATGGATGAGGGCCTACAGCAGAACCCAGCACGTAGAAGGTGTCCTCAACGTTGCTCACCCAGTAGCGAAGCGCTTCATTCCCAGCGTCCTTGAGTGTCCGCGAACCGGAGGTCACAGGAATGACTTCTGCCCCTAGCAGCTTCATACGGAACACGTTCAAAGCCTGACGGCGAGTGTCCTCTTCACCCATGAACACCTTGCATTCCATCCCTAGCAGAGCCGCTACTGTGGCCGTGGCAACCCCATGCTGGCCTGCTCCGGTCTCGGCGATCACTTTGGTTTTACCCATCAATTTGGCAAGGATGCCCTGGCCAATTGCATTGTTGATTTTGTGTGCTCCGGTATGGTTAAGGTCTTCACGTTTTAAATATATTTTAGCCTCTCCCAGATGCTTACTGAAGCGCTCAGCATAATACAGAGGGGTCTCACGTCCAGAGTATTGCTTGAGCAGATAATCTACTTCCTTCTGAAAAGCCGGATCTGCGGAAAACCTGTTGTAGGCCTCCTCCAGCTCGATCAGTGCATTCATCAACGTTTCAGGAACGAAGCGGCCTCCAAAAGAACCAAAACGTCCATTCTTGTCCGGTACTTGTATCATGATTGCTTCACCCTTTCCACAAAAGCTGTTATTTTAACGATGTCCTTCATTCCATCGCTCTCTACTCCGCTTGAAACATCCACACCATATGGAGCATAGCCATTCAACAGTTCACGCACATTATCCGGATGCAGTCCACCCGCTACAAATAAGGGCAGACCATATTCAGAAGCTTTCTGTTGATACGCTGGAATCCTCTCCCACTCAAACGTTCGACCCAAGCCGCCGCTGCCGGCCGGGTCATATGTATCCAGCAGGAGGGCATCTATCGTACCGGCATATTGCTGCAAAGTATGAGGGCCGTTCCCGGCAGAGTTAGCTTCACTATCGGCTACAGAAAGAGCCTTCCATACCTGCACCTGCGGAAAAGCTGCTTTGACGGCCCGGCAATAGTCTGCACTCTCCTGGCCATGCAGCTGAACAACATCCAGTGGCACCGTAGAAAGTATTGAGGCTAGCTCATCAAGTGAAGGATTCACAAACACTCCAGCCGCAAGGGGGGGCTTCCCGTTCTCCCATCCAGCAAGTTCAGCTATGAGCTCTGATGCATGCTCAGGACTGACCTTGCGACGGCTCTCAGCAAACACAAATCCCACATAATCCAGAGGTAATCGCTTCATAGATTTTAGCACTTCAACGTCCTGAAGTCCACAGATTTTTACCACCGCCTCAGCCATGTGCGGCACGTTCCTTTCCTTCCGGCAGCGAACCCAGCAGTTCGTTCACTGCTTGTTCCACATCCGGCTGGCGCATCAGATACTCTCCCACCAGAACACCGATCGCTCCTGTAGTCTTCAGATAATCGATATCAGCAGGTCCGGCTATTCCACTCTCGCTGATCACAGGAACTGTGGCGGGAAGAAGCGCAGCAAGTTCCGCTGTTGTGGCTAATGCGGTTTCGAATGTTCGCAAATTCCGGTTGTTGATGCCTAGCAGAACCCCCGGATGTTCTACCTTTCCGGTCGCCAGAACCATTTCCAATTCGCTCCGGTCATGAACCTCAATCAGTATATCAAGTCCCAGCTCCGCCGCTATGTCGGTGAAGGAAATTAGTTGTTCTGGTGTCAGAATCGCTGCTATCAGCAATATGGCATCCGCCCCCAGGAGACGCGCTTCGTAGATCTGACGTTCGTCAATGATGAAATCCTTGCGCAGCAGTGGAAGATTTACGGCTTCCCTTGCCTGCTGAAGATATGCGCTGCTGCCCTGAAAATAGTCTTTATCCGTAAGGACTGATAAACAATCCGCTCCTCCCGCTGCATAGCCCTGAGCTATGGATACCGGATCGAAATCCGCCCGGATCAGTCCTTTGGAAGGCGAAGCCTTCTTCACCTCGGCAATTAGCCCCATAGATCGGTTCCGCGATTTTGTAAGCGCGTTGCGGAACCCTCTCGTTGGTGGCAGTACTGCAATCTGCCGCTTGGCCTCTTCTATAGAGAACGTCTTACTTAAGGCTTCTACTTCCTTGACTTTGGTGGCGACAATCCGTTCAAGATACATAATCAAGCTCCTTCGTCATGGCTTTAAGCTGCTCCAGCTTCAGCAGCGCAGCACCGGAATCCACTACAGTTCTAGCCTTATCTACACCTTCTTTTAACGTATCTGCAAGTCCAGCTACATAAATGCAGGCACCTGCATTGGCAAGAACAATATCACGGTATGGATTCAGTCCGCCTTGCAGCACTCCGGTGATTATAGCCGCATTCTCCGCCGCGTCACCGCCAAGCACATCCTCCAGCGGATGCGTGCTTAATCCCAGTTCCTGTGGATTGATCTCATACGTGGTTACTACACCATTCTTCAGTTCGGACACCTGGGTGGGTGCTGAAATACTGATCTCATCCAGACCATCCAGACTGCTCACAATCATCGCCCGTTTGGACCCCAGCTCTTTCAGGACATTAGCTACAATTTCTGTTTTGTCCCGGTCGTAGATACCCATCAGCTGACGGTCAGCCCCTGCCGGATTGGTTAGCGGCCCCAACATATTGAACACCGTGCGGAACCCGAGTTCTTTTCGGGGGGCTGCGGCATGCTTCATCGATGGATGATAGATTTGGGCAAACAGGAAACAAATACCTATACTTTCCAAACACTGAACGGCCTGATCTGCATTTAGATGAATATTGACTCCAAGCGCCTCAAGCACATCGGCGCTGCCCGCTCTGCCCGATGCGGAACGGTTTCCGTGCTTGGCTACTCGGACGGAAGCTGCGGAAGATATTATCGCCGAGGCCGTGGATATATTGAACTTATGAATGCCGGAGCCTCCGGTTCCGCACGTATCCAGAAGCTGTGAGCGTTCTGTAAGCACATGTGTGCTGAATCCCCGCATCGCTTCCGCGAAGCCGGTGATCTCTTCAACTGTTTCCCCCTTGATCCGCAGCGCGGTCAGCAGAGAGCCTATCTGTACCGGTGAGGCCGATCCTTCCATAATTGTACCCATAATCTCGCGCGCCTGCACGCGGTTCAGATTCCGGCCCTCGATCAGAGCGGCTATTCCTGCTTGAATCAATTGGCTTGCATCCATCGTTATCTCCTCCTCATCATTATCCTTTAGATTCTATATTGGGTCATCCCTGATTTTAGATTCTATATTGGGTCATCCCTGATTAAGGGGTATATTCATACATGTAATCCTGGTTGATAACCTGCTTTTCTTTGATCTCTGACGGGAACATAGCCTCTGCCATCCGAATGGCCTTCAGCATCCCTTTAGCTTTGTTGACCGTCTCTTCATATTCCTTCTCCGGTACAGAATCCCAGACAATTCCCGCCCCAGCCTGAACATAAGCACGTCCTTTACGGAAAATAATGGTACGGATTGTGATACAGGAGTCCATGTTTCCGGAAAATCCAAGATACCCTATAGCTCCGGCGTATGCACCTCTTGCTTCCTGTTCCAGCTCTGCGATAATTTCCATCGCCCGCAGCTTCGGCGCACCGGAAACCGTGCCTGCCGGCAGACAGGAGAGGAAAGCATCGAAGAAATTCTTACCCTCGTCAAGTGTGCCTGACACATTGGAGACCATATGCATCACATGCGAGTATTTCTCTATTTCCATGAAGGAATCGCATTTCACCGTACCAAATTTTGAAACCCTCCCGAGGTCATTACGGCCGAGATCCACCAGCATCAGGTGTTCCGCCCGTTCCTTCTCATCCTCAAGCAGTTCAGCGGTCAGGGCCCGGTCCTGTTCTTCATTCTCCCCGCGGGGCCGGGTTCCGGCAATCGGACGGGTCTCTACACGGTTTCCATCGACTTTGACCAAGGCCTCGGGTGAAGTGCCCACGATAATTTCCTCATCCATTTTCAGATAATACATATAAGGCGAAGGGTTGAGCGTACGCAGCATCCGGTAGACATGCAGGGGTGATACTTCAGTTTCAATATGCAGCCGCTGGGACAGCACTACCTGAAAAATATCCCCGGCCCGGATGTATTCCTTCGCCTGTTCCACATTGCTGATATATTGTTCTTTGGTAAGATTAGAATGAATCTCACCAAGTTCGATGTCGTGGGGAATGCTGCGCCGGTTAACGTTCTCTTTGGGACCTTCCTTCTGCAGCTCTTCAGCCATATCCTCTAAGCGGCGGCTCAGCTCCTCATATCCGGCTCGGATATCGGAGTCTGTATCGCCATCCTTGATGTGCAGGTTTCCCACCAGCAGAATTTGCTGCTTCACATGATCGAACACAATAATACGGTCGCAGAACATGAACCGGATATCATCCATGTTCAAATCGTCCACTGCATGGGACGACAGCTTTTCATAATACTGCAGCAAGTCATATCCGAAGAATCCAATAGCACCGCCGGTAAAAGGAGGCATCCCTTCCAGCTTGGGACTGCGGTAGGAGCGAAGCAGTGCTTTCAGTTCTTCAACAGGTTTGCCGAGCACCTGTCTCTTCTCTCCGCCGACCTCAACATGGATCACGCCCTTTTTACCGGAAATCATCAGGAAGGGCTCACTGCCGATAAAAGAATACCGCGCCCATTGGATCCCGCCCTCTACACTTTCCAGCAAAAATGCCCGGTCCTGCTCGGCAAAACGCGAGAATAACCGGATGGGTGTCTCCATATCGGCGAGCAGCCTTTTCACTACAGGAATCAAATTATATTCCCGCGACAGAGACAGCACTTCTTCTACTTTTGGATGGGTCACTTGGGATACCTCCTTGGGATGTTGGTTTATATTGTCCGAAATACAGAAAAACCTCTACCGAAGTAGAGGTTTGTGTAAGTAAGTATATGAAAAAGCGCAAAGGACCGGCATAAAACCATCTGAATGGTTGCACTACTCTCATTAATGAATACAACTATAGTGCAAAATTAGCACCAAAGGGTACCCAAAAAAGAGATCTGCAAACAAACGGTATGCCTGTACTCAACTAAAATCCTGCACTCTGCTCAACTATACTCATCTCATCTAAACTAAACTCTGCTTCACTCGGCTAACTACACTATACATGATGACTTTGGTCTATGGCAACCCCGTACAGATAATTTGTTACTTCTTCTGTTAGAGATCCGGACGGAGCCTCTGGGCTTCATTTAGATAGACATGGCGGATATCCCGTTGTGACTTGTCCGTGTTCACCTGTACCATCAACCGGATGCACATAGGCAGGCCGCCTTTGACGGGTATTTCCACGGAGCACATCAAAGGCACCAGATCCCAGCCTTCAATTTCACGAATAGCACGTGCCGGAAAGGTAGCATCCAGATCACCGGTGACAGTAATCCATACACTACAGATATCTTCCGCAATGACATCATTACGCTCTACAATTTCGCGCAGCAGTACAACCGTTTCACGCAAAATCTCGTTTTCCTCATTATTGGATACGGTCGTTGCACCGCGAATACCCCGGTTCACCATGGGCTTCCCTCCTCCTTAAGCTGCGAGATAACCTCACGGACGGCACTTTGCTGCACATCATTTACGATACTGACAACGCCGATTGAATCCGGTACGATAAAAGTCATCTTGCCTTCCTTGAATTTCTTATCATGCATCATTGCTTCCATTAATTCATCCTCACTGTACTCCGCAGGCAGTCTTACAGGCAGCCCCAGTGCGGACAGCATCGAAACGGTATCCTCATAAATGGCTTGATCCCGGCCTAGCTTGGCAGCTAAAAGCGCAGACCCGGCCATTCCGATAGCGATGGCTTCACCGTGGAGAAATACTCCATATCCACCTACCGCTTCTATAGCGTGCCCGATCGTATGTCCTAGATTCAGAATCGCTCTTTGCCCATGCTCGCGCTCGTCATTACCAACAACTTCAGCCTTGATTGCACACCCTCGTTCCAGAGCGTAACCCAGCGCCTCTGCATTTAGAGCAAGGAGCGCAGAAGCATGCTCACGGCACCAGTAAGCAAACTCACGGTCCAGAATCAGACCATGCTTCACCACTTCGGCTAATCCGGAAGAGACTTGGCGCGGCGGTAGTGTACTCAGGGTATCCAGATCATAGACTACCATCGTGGGCTGATAAAAAGCTCCGATCATGTTTTTCGCCAGGGGATGGTTAACCGCTACCTTCCCACCCACACTGCTGTCGTGAGCCAGAATGGTAGTAGGAATCTGAACGAACCCTATTCCCCGCATGTAGGATGCGGCGACAAAGCCCGCCAAATCCCCAACTACACCGCCACCCAGTGCAAGTACCGCCGAACTGCGGTCCAGACCGGCCTGAATTGCCGTAGTAATAACATCTTCATACACAGCCAGGGATTTGGACGCTTCACCAGCTTCAATAACGTGGCTAACTACAGAATATCCCTGTTCCCGCAGGGAGGCCTCCACCACCGGAAGGTAACGTGGAGCCACTTCACTGTCACTGACGACGAGCAGTGGACTTCGGAGCGGGAATCCAGCCTGAACACATTGCCGCCCGATGTCCCGAAGGAGTCCGCTGCCAATATGGATCGGATAGGAACGTTCACCTAAGTCTACCGTAATGCTGCGCACCATCAGTAGCTCTCCAGTTGCGCCTGGTAGCTATTATAATTGGCTCTGATTTCCTCGATGGAATCGCCACCAAACTTATCCAGAAATGCCTTGGCGATTTCCCAGGCAACCACATTCTCAAGAACTACACAAGCAGCTGGTACAGCACAAGCATCGGAACGTTCCACCTGAGCAGTGAATGGCTCTTTGGTATCAATATCTACACTCTGCAGCGGCTTATACAGCGTCGGAATGGGCTTCATGACTCCGCGGACCACAACCGGCATTCCGTTAGTCATTCCGCCTTCAAAGCCGCCCAGACGATTGCTTGCCCGGTAGTATCCCCGGGAAGCTTCATACATGATCTCATCATGAACCTGGGAGCCCCGCAGCTTGCCTGCTTCAAAGCCAATGCCGATTTCAACACCTTTGAAGGCATTGATGGACATTACTGCTCCCGCTATGGCACTATCCAGCTTACGGTCATACTGCACATAGCTGCCCAGACCAACAGGCAGGCCCTCGACGATACATTCCACAATACCGCCAATGGAGTCGCCTTCCTCCTTGATCTTGTCTATGTAAGCTTCCATCTTCTGCTCAGTCTCTTTATCCACCACTCTCACAGAAGAAGCTTCAGTCTGCTCAATCAACTCATCAATAGGCAGATCATTGGCAGGCGCCTCAATCTCACCGATACGGATGACCTGTCCTGCGATCTTTACTCCGAACGCTGCGAGTAGCTGACGGGCCACTGCCCCAACTGCTACTCTTGCTGCCGTTTCACGGGCACTGGAGCGCTCCAGAACATTACGCAGGTCAGTCAGGTTATACTTCAATCCGCCATTCAGGTCCGCATGTCCAGGACGAGGACGGTTGACGCGTCGCTTCTCTTCATCGCTGCCAGGGATAGGTTCGATATTCATAATATTCTTCCAGTGAGTCCAATCCTTATTCTCAACCACCAGAGCCACCGGGGCACCTGTTGTATTACCATGGCGCACACCGCCGACGATTTCTGCAGTATCCTTCTCAATCTGCATCCGGCGTCCACGCCCGTACCCTTTTTGCCGCCGCTGCAGTTGAAAATTGAGCTCTTCAAAATTAAGTGTCAAATTGCTGGGCAGTCCTTCAATAATGGCTGTTAGCTGGGGGCCGTGCGTTTCCCCCGCTGTTAAATAGCGTAAACTCATGCTGCGTTCCCCCTTCACACTTTTAAACTGTAAACCGCTAAAATGTTAAATGTCTTTGCTCATTATAGTATAGGGAATCCGCTTTGACAAGAAAGGGATACGTCCGGCATACCCTCTATCAGCACGAAAAAGAACAGCGCCGTCCCCACTCTTGCGAGTAAAGACGACGCTGTATTCTAACCTGACCGGCCCCTGTATCAGCTGCCGATTTTGCGGACGGACGGCATGCATGCTGACTTGCCCTCTTCGAGCATGAGCAGACTTTGCAGCTGCCGCTCTTCGACACCAAGAATTTGCCCGCATTCACGGACGGTCAGGAAGCCGCGTCTGTAGGCATCAATGACCTTGCTTTTATCCATTGGAATGAACGACCTTTCGTATGGCGCACGTAATCATTTCTACTATCCAGTATCACTGAAACCATGCGAAAGTATACGTATTCATAATGAAAGCCTAACCTGGCCGTTACAGCGGGTTTATTTCTTGCGGTAAAAGAACGTCTCCGTCGACTCGAATCCGTATTGTGCCGGTGTGAAAATCTGTTCTGTACTGCCCACGAATAAATATCCGCCCGGGCGCAGGCTTGCCGAGAACTTGTGGTACAGCTTATTTTTGGCCTCTTCCGTAAAATAAATCATAACATTGCGGCAGATAATCAAATCGAAGCCTTCATCAAACTTGTCCAGCAGCAGGTTCTGCTTGCGGAAGTCTATATTTTTTTTGAGACCTTCACTGACCTTGAACACAGGCCCTTCCGGTGTAAAATAGCGGCCGGTTACATCCTTCGGCACATCCTTCAGCGAACGCTCCAGATAAATGCCCTGCTTTGCTTTGGCCAGCGCACCGTCATCAATGTCCGTCGCCAGAATTCCAGTCTGGGCCAGAATATTTTTATCCGAGAGGATCATGGCCAGTGTGTAAGGCTCTTCACCAGTTGAGCAGGCGGCACTCCATAGTTTCAGTCTGCGGCCCGAACGCTGCAGCTCAGGCAGAATGGTATCCCGCAGAACCTCCCAGCGGTTAGGATTGCGCCAGAATTCCGAGACATTGATGGTCATACGGTCCAGAAATTCATAGAACAGTGCTTTATCCTTCATCATTGCTGCAAAGAAATCACTAAAAGACGGATAGCCATTCTTCGTACGCAGCGTGGTCAGACGACGTTTCATCTGCGCTTCCTTGTACTGGGCCAGATCAATACCGGTGCTCTGCTTGACATTATGAATAAAACCAGAGTAATCCCGGTCTTCTGCAGTTGATGTTTCTTCTCGTTCAGCCATTCATTTCCCCTGCCTCCCGCCTGAAACTACATCCAGGCTGCGATGTCTTTAGTGTAATCTGCCAGCTCAGCCGGAGCAAAGAAGTTGGCAATTTCACGCTTTGCGCTTTCCGGTGAATCCGAACCATGAATCAGGTTCAGAGGGGTATGACTGGCAAAATCCCCACGGATCGTACCCGGCAGAGCTTCCCCAACCTTGGTTTTACCGATCATGATACGGGATAACGCTACTACATCATCGCCTTCCCATACCATGGCGAATACAGGCCCAGAGGTGATAAAACGTACCAATTCAGGAAAAAAGTCTTTCCCTTCATGTTCTGCATAGTGCTTCTTCGCCTGCTCTTCCGTAACGGAAATCAGCTTACCGGCAACCAGCTTAAATCCCTTATCCTCCAGTCGGGCCACAATTCGCCCGATCAGTCCGCGTTGTACTCCATCCGGCTTAATCATCAGATACGTTTGCTCCATAGAGTCACTCTCCATTTTCTGTTATTCCGAAAAAAAATTAGCTGTTTTTTTGATAGTATCAGAAAGCACGCCATCTGTGAACGCTTAATATTTTTAGCATTTCAATTAGTAAGCTCTGCCTGTCACAAAAAAAGCGATATCCTTCAGGTTCCGCTTTGTTCTGTTGCTTGGAAGTTGATCCAGCGCCGCAAGAGCCTTGGAAATGTAGCGGGATGCCAGCTCCTCTGCTCTGGATATGCCTTCGCCTGACAGAATCAGATCTATGGCGCGTCCGACACCGCTATGTCCTTCACGGATAGATGCCAGTTCTGTAAGCAGTGCACCGCGAATCCGATGGTCCTCCAGGCTGTATATCACCGGCAGGGTGATATTGCCCTGCCGCATATCACTGCCCGGCGGTTTGCCAATTTGTTTTTCCGTCCCGGAAAGATCGAGCAGATCGTCACGGATCTGGAACGCCATACCAACGTTATATCCGTAATCGTAGAGCAGTTTAGCCGTATCCGGCTCGGCATCGGCGGCTAAAGCCCCCAGCTGGCAGCTGATGGCAATCAGCAGGGCAGTCTTGCGGCGGATGCGCCGGAGATAATGGCGTACACTCTGCTCGCTGTTGAAGAAGTCACGGATCTGCTCCATCTCTCCGATAGACATTTCCACCATCGCTCTGGAGAGGATTTGGTGTATTCTCGGATTACTCAACTCTGAGGTCATCACTAGCGCTTTCGCATAAATGTAGTCCCCGGTGTACATGGCAATTTTGTCGCCCCATTTTGCTTTGACTGTCAGTTCCCCGCGCCGCAGCTCTGCATCATCAATCACATCATCATGTACGAGCGAAGCGCTGTGGATCAGCTCCAGAGGAATGGCAACCCGCTTCAGCTTCTCCAGATCATATTGTCCGAATTTGCCGCCCATCAGCACAAAGACAGGGCGCAGCCTTTTGCCGCCTGCCTTCAACAGATGCAGGGATGTCTCTGCCAGCAGTTCATCGTCGCCCTGCACGCTGCGGTAGAGTTCCTTTTCTATCTGATCCATATCTTTGTTCAGCAGTCCAAACATTTGAATTCGTTTCATTCTTTCACCCGTGTCAGCAGATTATGGCTCCAAATCTCCATCTTCACTTCCCGCGGCAATAAGCCCAGCTCATAGGCGTAACGGAAATAGAGACTCAGACCCTCCTGTTGCCTTTCCCCAAAGTCATAACTCAAATTACGGAAGTAACCGTCCCAAAAGGCTGCTGTCCCCCCGATAGCTGTGCATGCCTCACGGATAATGGGTGCGAGGTTCCGCTGGCCGAGTGTCTTACTCTCCACAAAGGCTTCGGCTATTTCAGCAATCGCCTTAGGCCTCGTTTCGGCTGCCTCCCGGTTAACAGCCCAGACGGCAAAGGTCATGCCCAGTCCGGTCCATTCCTTCCACAGCTCTCCAAGATCCGTAACGATATAGCCCTGATCCTGCCAAGAAGCCCTGATTGCATTGTCGCCAATGAGCAGGCTGGCATCAGCCTGTGCCATCATCTTGTCCAGATCAGGGACAGCACTAATATATTCCGGCTTGCCGCCCATCGCTTTCTGCAGCAGGATTTTTAGCAAATTGACCGATGTAGCGGAGGTGTTAGTAACGGCAATTGTTCCCGAAGCAATCTGCGCAATCGGCACCCGTGAGAACAGCAGGATGGATTTTACTGGACCATCAGAACTTACAGACAGATCCGGCAGCAGCAGCAGACGTTCGCTTGCGGCTGCATATGCGAAGGATGAGAGTGCTCCTACTTGGATGTTTCCGCTGGCCATACCCTGATTAAGAATGGCTGGTACCTCACTCACCATCTCTGCGGAGAAGCTTAACCTCGATGGGTGAAAATTATGAAATACCGGCCATGAGTTCGTATAGCTGATTTTACCGATAACGGTAGGTTTCGGATGACTCATCCTTCATCCCCCCATCTGCGAAATAATGAATGCTCAATGTTCAAGCTATCGAGCACCTTGCCCACCATAAAGTTAATCAGATCCTCTATGGTTGTGGGGCCATAATAAAATGCGGGCATCGCTGGAATCATTTTCACCCCAAGGCGGGACAGCTTCAGCATATTTTCCAGATGTATCGCATGCAGCGGAGTTTCCCGGGGTACAAGTACAAGTGGACGCCCTTCCTTCAGCATGACATCTGCAGCCCGGGTCATCAAATTATCAGAACTGCCCTGAGCTACAGCAGACAGTGTTCCCATGGAACAAGGCATAATAATCATGGCTTCGGTTCGGAAGGAGCCACTGGCAATAGAAGCGCCGATATCGGCAATCGGGTGATAATGCAGAGAACCGGGATAGTCTCCGAACTGTTCGTTCAGAAACCCTTCCCGGTCTGAGGCGGCAAAGCCGAGCTCTTCCTTAAATACACGCCACCCGGCGTTGCTTACCACCAAATGGACCGAGTGCCCCAGCGAAAGCAGGACCTTGGTCAACTGGACGCCATAAATTCCGCCGCTCGCTCCCGTAATGCCCACGACAAAGTTTTTCGCTTTAAGCTCATTCATTTGTAAAACTGCACCACCAAGTCAATCAGAGTAAATGAAAATACTACGATGCTCAGTACACCATTCATGGTGAAGAATGCCGTCTGCAACCGGCTAAGGTCGCTCGGAGACACAATAAGATGCTCATAAAATAGAATAATGTAGGCAATAAGCATCCCTGCTACATACCACCAGCTTAAGTCGGTAATGAACAGCAGCGACACAAAACCAGCACCCGTAAGAATATGAAACACCTTCGCAATGGTCAGTGCTCTGGGTACGCCGAAACGGACAGGAATAGAGTACAGTCCTTCGCTCTTATCAAATTCAACATCCTGACAGGAGTAAATGATATCAAATCCAGCCGTCCAGAATACAATCGTGAAGTAGAATACCATGGAAGTCCAATCCACCGTACCGGTAACGGCAACCCAGCCCCCAAGAGGAGCCAGAGCGATCGTCAGGCCTAGAATCAGATGGCATGCCCAGGTGAAACGCTTGGTGAACGAATAAAAAACAAGAAGGAATACGGCGATAGGCAGCAGCTTGGCCGACAAAGGATTCAGCTTAAATGCGGCCCAGAACAGCAAAAAGAATGAGAACGCAATAAACAGGGTCACCTCGCCAACCTTGAGCAGCCCGGCAGGAATGGCTCTTCCGGCTGTACGGGGATTTTTGGCGTCACTAATCCGGTCAATTAACCGGTTCAGTCCCATAGCTGCACTGCGTGCGCCGAACATTGCAATAACAATCCAGCCGATTTGCCCCCAGGAAGGCAAGACCCCGAACATCACTACCGAACCAAGCAACGCGCCCATGAAGGCGAAGGGTAAAGCAAATACGGTATGTTCAAATTTAATCATTTGTAAAAAAATGCCGATTTTCTTAAGCATTACAATTCTCCTTGAGCCCAATATGTAGTGCAGCGATGCCTCCGGTCAAGGGGAAGGATTCCACTTTTTGCAGTCCGGTTTCACGGAAAATCACTTCTAGTTGCATTCTGTCCGGGAACAAGGCGAGTGATTCAGGAAGCCATTTGTATTGTTCATATCTCTTCGCAAAGAGTTTGCCAAGGAGTGGAAGAACACGCTGGAAATAAAAATAATAGATGCCTTTGAACGGCTGCTTCATCGGTTTGGACAATTCCAGACATACTACCATGCCTCCCGGTTTTACCACACGTTTCATTTCGTTCAAGACCTGAACCGGATCTGGAACATTGCGGAGTCCAAAGCCTATCGTTGCATAATCAAACGAGTTATCGCCGAAAGGAAGCTCCATGGCATTGCCCTGTACCAGTGAAATCTGGTTCTGAAGATGACGCGCTTCCACTTTACGCCGGCCCACTTCCAGCATCCCCGCACTAAAATCAAGCCCCATAACAGAACCGTTCCCGCTGGCTTCTGCGAGCGCGATGCTCCAGTCACAGGTGCCGCAGCACAGATCAACCGCAGAGTCTCCGGGCTTCATCCCCATCTTACGCATGGTGAACTTACGCCAAGCCTTGTGCCTGCGGAAGCTCAATATGTCATTCATCAAATCATATTTACCAGCAATGCTCTCAAAGACGGAATGCACAAACTGTTCCTTGGGTTTGGTGCCTTGATCACTGAGTGTGGTCGTTTTCTCTATTGTCATTCCCTAACCCTCCACGGCAGCTTGACCGGAAATTTTCATATGCAGAAGAAGGCGGTCAAGCGCAGCACTGAGTTCGCTGAACAGGCTTTCGTCCTTGACACCCTGCAGCAACCCCTGAATGGACTGGACCGACCCATGCAGCTTGTCCGTCAGCAACGAGTCACATTTGTATTTCATCTTGAGCTTTTTCCAATCCTTAAGGTCTATATCTTTCTCGAGCAGCCGCCGCCGTTCATCTTCTGCTGCAGACTCCAATACCTTCAAGTAGCAATAGCCATCCACAGCATTTTCCGTATCATCCCCACGGCGTAACTCCAGCAGGACGGTCTCATATTGGCTAAACTCGGCAAGCAGTCTCTCCCACAACTCTTTAAACGGTTCCTCAATCATCGGTGTAAAAGAAAGAAACAGCCTCATATTGAGCTGTACCGTGTGTCGCAAATATTGTTCCGCGGAAAGGATCATGGATTTCATCTTGCTGTACAGATTGGCCTTCATCACGTTAACATCCGCAACGGCCGTACTTAAAATACCCACCATTTCAATCTGCTCACGCTTGGCCAGCAGATGATAAAACCAGCTGCTGAAGTAATCACCGGCCAGTACCTTAAGCTGCCGGGATCGCATGAGGTCTCTGTCAGGCTCCTCCTGTGTACGATCAATCGACTCATGGGTATCCAGCCCCAGCTGAACCAGTCCGGTTACGAGCGTGAACAGTTCTACGCCCTTCAGATCGGCAGGTGAACCGTGACTTAAAAAAATATATAACAAATGACCACGCCCGTCTGAAAACGGCGGCAAATCCGTATGCCGCTGAATCATGTCGTAGTCTGTGTAAGGTTTAGCCAGTTGCGGTATGCGGTACGGTTTCATTTCAGCCTCCGGAGCCATTGACGTTATGACAATCTTTGTTCACAATCTTGTCTATTATATCACATGTTTTTTGGTCACGCACTGTGGGCCCGTCTAGTTTATTTTACCCAGATCAGGGATAAATGAACTGCCTCTTCCATAGCTCACTCTCGCTGATACGCAGCCCGCTCTTAAGGGATTCCGGCAGTGGACGGCCTGCGGCTGTCTGGAGAGCTTCCTGCAGTCCGGGTGACCATTCGTTGCGCCGGATATCTCCAGCGAGCAGTAGACGACGGCTCTCAAGCCATTTGTCCTCGGCAACAATCCGAAGCAGCAACTGATCCACATTTACTGTCTCCTGAAAGGCAAAAGAAATGGCCAAGGCCATATTCTGATAAATTTCCTGCGGTTCAGATTCATTGCCAGTCACCTTCAGATCCAGAGAGAGAACTCTTCCCTTCCAACCCACACGGTCAATGGAGAGGGTAAGAGGAAGCTCCCCAAGTAAATCTACAAGGTTATTGCTCCCCAGAACCGTGCCCTCTTCGCCGAAGACCTCCACTGCTCCGTATTTATGCTGTAAGGAAGGCTCAAGCGAGGCCAGCTGCGGAAGAAGAAGCACGGTAGCCGCAGATATGATCAATGCTGTTCCAATTAGCCAGCTCCTGTTCATGACAAGCCCCCTTATCATTCATAGTTGCCGCCTCCTGGAACGAATATTCGGGAATTGAGACATGGCTATCTTTAGTTATATTTTGAAAAAAAGCAGGCTATGCCTGCTTTTCAGCTTTCACTTTCCAATTGTCCGTGTTTGCTCCATATTTCGGCTTTGCCGCGGATTTTCATAGCTGAGGTATGATCCGTGAATTGGGCAATGAGCACTTCGCCCTTGTCCAGCTTTTCTGTATGATGAAACCGTGTATCCAATCCTCGGGTAAGCCCAATAACCTGTACACCGTTCTCTTTGGCTTTGATTACAATGTAGTCGCTGCCTGCCGGGGCGGGATTTACGCCATTATTCTTTTCGGTCATGTAGAACCCTCCTAAAAGTTTTTGTGAGCATATACCCTTTCAACAACAAATGCCGCCTTGGAGGGCGGCATCGTTATTACTCAGAAAGACTATGGGATAGATATGTAGAAATCTCTATTTGATTCCGTCTTTAAGAGCTTTACCCGGTTTAAATGCCGGCACCTTGCTCGAAGGAATTTCGATTTCTTCACCAGTCTGCGGGTTACGGCCTTTACGTGCGGAACGTTCGCGCACTTCAAAGTTTCCGAATCCAACCAGCTGTACTTTATCTCCGCTTTGCAGAGCTCCTGTGATCGCTTCAAAAACGGCATCTACCGCTTTAGTAGCATCTTTCTTGGGAAGTTCAGTTGCTTCTGTAACTACGTTGATCAAATCTGATTTGTTCATGTCTTCTCACCTCCCTGGGCAAATTTCCGGTATCATACACTGTTTCCGTTTCAACGCAAAATATACGTGATAATCCCGTTATGACTAGATATCGGCGCTACTCTTCCTAGAAGCGCAACAAACTTATAGTAATACAGCCCACTAAGAATTTCAAGGCGTTAGTCAAAAAAGGAGAAGAAAGTAGCATATTTGTTCTCTAAATGCTTAATTCTCTTAATTATTTCAAGTAGAAACGGCTACGCTATCCTTAAAAGGATGGTATCCGTTTCAGGGAGAAAGATAAGGATTATTTATTGCGCGAAGCTATAGATTCTTATCTTTGCACAAAAAACAGAGCAGGATTTCTCCCGCTCTGTTCACTTTGAGCCCAATGATTTTTTACAGAATGATCGCAATCAGTCCACCAGAGCCTTCATTGATGATCCGGCCCAGTGTTTCCTGCAGCTTATAGCGGGCGTTATCCGGCATCATAGCGATTTTCCCTTGAATGCCTTCACGCACGATGGAGTGCAGCGACCGGCCAAAAATATCGGATTCCCATATCTTAATCGGATCGTTCTCGAAATCCTGCATCAGATAGCGCACCAGCTCTTCACTCTGCTTCTCTGTACCGATAATCGGCGAGAATTCAGATTCAACATCCACCCGAATCATATGAATGGATGGGGCTGTTGCCTTCAGCCGGACTCCGAAGCGCGAGCCTTGGCGAATCAGTTCTGGCTCATCCAGCGCCATTTCGGCGAGTGATGGAGCAGCGATCCCATAGCCTGTGGTTTTTACCATTTCCAGCGCTTCCGAGAAGCGGTCATATTCACGTTTGGCATGTGAGAAATCCTGCATCAGCTGCAGAAGGTGGTCTTTCCCGCGGATTTCAACACCTACAATCTCCATCAGAACCTGGTCATAGAGTTCCTCAGGCGCATACAAGTCGATCTCCGCCACACCCTGACCCATATTCATGCCGCTGAGTCCGGCCCTGTCAATGAAGTCATATTCCGTGAACTGTGCCACCAGCCGGTCAACATCACGCAACCGGCGGATATCCTTCACCGTATCACGGACAGAATTCTCGTAACTGGTGCGCAGCCAGTGGTTCTCGCCAAGTACCATTACCCAGCTTGGAAGATTCACATTCACCTCGTGAACCGGGAATTCATAAAGGACTTCACGCAGGACGCCTGTTACATCATCTTCCGTCATATTCGCTGCACTGAGCGTCATGACCGGAATATCATATTTGGCGGCCAGCTCACTGCGGAGCTGCTGCGCTTCATCACTGCGCGGCCGGGTCGAGTTGATCACCAGCACAAACGGCTTGCCAACCTCTTTCAGCTCAGCGATTACACGCTCTTCGGAATCCACATAGGAGTGACGCGGAATTTCAGCTATGGTACCATCTGTAGTCACCACTACACCCAGTGTGGAATGCTCCTGAATGACCTTGCGGGTGCCAATTTCCGCTGCTTCCTGAAAAGGAATCGGCTCCTCAAACCAAGGAGTGGAAATCATCCGAGGACCGTTTTCATCCTCATAGCCTTTAGCACCTTCAACCGCATACCCTACACAATCTACCAGCCGGACATTGACCTCCAGCCCTTCCGCCACCTTAATCTGCACCGCATTGTTCGGCACAAATTTCGGCTCTGTTGTCATGATTGTTTTCCCTGCCGCGCTTTGCGGAAGCTCATCCACCGCTCTAACCCGATCCGCCTCATTCGTAATGTTTGGCAAGACGATCGTTTCCATAAAGCGTTTGATGAATGTTGATTTCCCTGTGCGAACCGCACCGACGACGCCAAGATAAATGTCTCCGCCGGTACGCTCGGCAATGTCCTTGAAAATATCCACTTTTTCCAAAAGAGATCCCCTCCTCATATTACTCCGAAGAAAAAATGCCTGAAGAGCATCGACTTCGCGTTCCGCCGGCTTTTCTGACCTTTGCAGGACACCCACCGGACTGACATTGTCCGCCATGGAGCCTAGCTGCTGACTTAAGGGCGGAACCTGCATTGCCCCACGCTTAACTCCGAATGCTCGGACATGCATTTGGACTAGTATCATCATATGTATCCAGAACGGATTTATGACCCGCTACCCGCGCAATTTAAATCGGAATTTCGTAAAAATCAGCCACTGCGCCTGCAGAGCGTCATGACGCCCGGAAGCCTTCTCAGCTAGCATATGAGGGAAAGTAGAGGGATAGAACTCTTTTTGGAAGAGAGCCTGTTAGTGTCTTTAGAGTAACGGAGACTGGGGGACTGGCTGACCGCCCACCCAGAAATAAGGCAAGGATTTGACAGGTACATAATAAGAAGCCTGCTCCAGTTGAAGACGCAGGTCCGTATGATCTTTAGGAGAAGCGGAGTTTTGGTGTATCGCCGACAGAATATCAACACCGTAATCTACATATACAGTGCCTTTCTTATCCATGAAAAATGGCAGCGGCTGGCCGGAATAGATGCTGCTCAGCGTGATCAAATCCGTGCCCGCCTGCCGGGCATCAATCGCGAACAAACCCGGATAGATCTCCTCCCCTGCCGGGAGGCTTCCTCCATGAGCAGACTTATACCGGTTGATAAGGCGCTGGACATCATTCACCTTTTGAACAGTAACCAAGTCCATCAATTTTACCTCTGGATCGCTCTCTTCATTCAATATAAGAAAGTAGGCGCTGCCACCCTTCTCAAAGGCTGCTGCCGGAATTTCATCCAGATATCCCGTTTGCTGCAGCTTCTCCAGATCAATCAAAAATTTCTCATATCTCGGTGTGGCCTCATCTGCATTAAGTATGGGCAGTAATCCTTCTTTTTGCTGGTAATCATTCACTGCAGCCTGCACCCGCATTACGCTTCCGCGGTAGCTGCTTCCCGCCCTCTCCTTCTCAGGATACATACAGCCAGCAAGCGAGCATACCCAAAGAATGGACACCGCCCATAGAACTCCTCTTATGTTGGGTCTATACTTCTTGTCACGCCTTATGCAGCTCTCCATGCCCGTATCCCTCCGTTTCTTACGGTTGTCGTAAAAGTGCTACCAGAGTTCATCTTCTTCCCCGCGACGGGCAGCTTCAAGCTTGCGCCTTACAGCTGCTTTGAGCGGGTCCTCGGGAGTATATACGCTCAAATCGTTCCATACCGCCGCTTGACAGGCCAGACGAATACCTTCGTCCAGCAGGCCGCCCAGTTTTCGCTGCTCGGCATCACCGGGAGGCCTTAGCCCAGATGTATATTCTTCGGAAACCTTAACTTTACACATCAGACAGCCGGCCTTTCCACCGCAACGGGTAGTAATGGAGACCCCTGCTTTACGTGATGCCTCCAGCAGAGAAGTTCCATGCGTGACAACAGCTGTTCGGCCTTCCGGCTGAAACGTGACAGTCCATCCCTTTTGCCGTTTCATGATGCAGCTTCCTTCCTTCACATGATGTTATGTTAATGAATCCACCTGAAAAGCCTGACAGTTGCGCAGCTTCAACTGAATGTAAATGCTTACATAATCGAAGCAGCTCCACCCAGCAAGCCTATAATCATAATGACAAAAGCGATTACAGACAAAATCCCCCTTAAAAGCCCTTTGGTCTTACTGCGGGCAAAGGTAATCAGAAACACGGACAATCCCATGATCAGGATTGCGATAAGGGACAACCACATTTTCGTCATCGGGTCCATATCCAGCGCTCCCCCATTCGGCTATTTTGGATTGCGAATATTATAGCATGAAACTCTACCCATTTCTGCAAGAAGAAATGGCCGGAAATGACAACCTGGCTATGAGATATCCTTATTATTTCAGCCGAAATAAGAGCAGAGATTCACGGAATTTGGAGGATTCCGGAACTTCTGCTCTTTGGTTTGAAGCGCCAACCTATTTTTTCATCATCATTTTCATTAAAGACTCCATTGTGCCTGAATTCGCGCCGCCTTTTTTGACAGCATTAATAATATCCTGCACAGTAGCTTCACTAACTGGCACCTTGGCCATTGCTGACACCTGTTTGATCAACTGGCGGAGCTGGGCTTCATTCTGCGTTGTTCCCGGCTTGACCGTACTGGCCAGCTTCTTCACGGCGCCTTCCGTAATGTTCTTTCCCGCTTTTTTGTTAATAGCGTTCAAAGCATCCTTGGAAAAATCTCTGCTCATTCTTCATCCCTCCTCCGTCAATCCCCATTTACAACATATGAGAATTTCCGGCAAAAGGTGAACGTTCCTCAGGAATGCCATTGCTCCCAGGTTTCCTGGGATATAGCTTCCATTTCTGTCTTGCGGTCTCTGCCCATTAAGGCTTCTACCGCCTTACGTGGGGATCTGCCTTTGAACAACACATGGTAAATCTGATCCGTAATTGGCATTTGCACTTTAAGCTTAAGCGAAATCGCAAAGGCAGCTTCCGTTGTACGAATTCCTTCGACCACCATACCCATGGATTCTAGCACCTCCGCTAGAGGTTTACCCTGACCCAACATTGAGCCCGCCCGCCAGTTGCGGCTGTGCTTGCTCGTAGCTGTTACAACCAGGTCGCCGAGCCCTGCCAGGCCGGAGAACGTAAGGGGATTTGCGCCAAGCTCAACGCCAACACGGGAGATTTCAGCCAGTCCACGGGTAAGCAGCGCGGCCTTGGCATTGTCTCCGAAGCCCAGACCGTCAGACAAGCCTGCACCTAGTGCAATAATATTCTTCAACGCTCCGGCCAACTCAACGCCAACCTGGTCCCGGTTCGTATATACCCGGAAATCATTATTGATGAAAAGCTCCTGAGCAGCGGCTGCGCGACCTTCATCTGGCGAAGCCACAACGACTGTGGTCGGACATAGACGGACAACCTCTTCCGCGTGACTAGGACCTGAGAGAACCACAATCTCACCTTCATTACAGCCAAGCTCCTCAGAGATTACTGTAGACATCCGTTTCATCGTTTCTGTCTCGAAGCCTTTGGTGGCATGAATACAGAGCATTTCTTTCTTCCAGAAGGGTTTCAGCGCATGTGTAACCTGACGCATCCCAGAGGAAGGCGCAACAATAACTACCGCCCTGGAATCCTTAACGGCAGTTTCCATATCCGTAGTGGCAATAATATTCACAGGCAGCGTAATTTCGGGAAGATAATGCTGGTTTGTATGTGAATGATTGATCTCGTCAGCTTGTTCAGGTTTCCGTGTCCACAGATAAACTTCCGAGTGGTTAGCCGCCAGCACAGATGCCAGCGCAGTTCCCCAACTGCCCGCGACCAGCACGGTTACTTTATCAGACAACCCGGTTCCCCTCCTTGACTTTTGAACCAATTTTATTCTCCCGCCCCTGGCTGATCTTCACGATATTACTCCGGTGCCGCCAAAAAGCGAAGAGGGCAATAATAAGACTTCCCCATAATTCAGGTGCCGTAAAATCGGTAAAAATTAAAATCACCGGGGTCAGCGCCACGAACAGAAGAGATCCCAGAGATACATATTTGGTAATCACAATTGCCACAATGGCAACTATACCGGCGATCAGCGCAGGCCAAAAACAAAGCGTAGCCATGACGCCTATGGTAGTCGCAATTCCTTTTCCTCCACGAAAATGAAAGTATAGGGGCCAGTTGTGTCCAATAATGGCTGCGATCCCGCAGGCAACAGCGACCCATGTCCCCCAGCCACCGGCCCAGGTTCCAAGCCAGACTGCCGCAATTCCTTTCAATACGTCCAGTACCAGAACAAGAATCGCCGGCCCTTTCCCCATCACCCGCAATGTATTGGTAGCACCGGCATTTCCACTGCCATATTGCCGGATATCCACACCCTTGAGCAGGCGGACCAAAAGCACACTGAAGCTGACAGAGCCAAGCAAATAACTTACTACGATAACCAGAAGTTCAAACGCCACTGTTTTCTCCCCTAACCTTCGTTCTCGGATTTGCGCCGTGTAAAGAGTCGGATTGGTGTGCCCTCGAAATTGAACGCTGCGCGGATCTTGTTCTCCAGATACCGTTCATAGGAGAAGTGCATCAGCGAAGGATCATTTACAAACACCACTATTGTCGGCGGCTTCACAGCTACCTGGGTTACATAGTTGATGCGCAGGCGACGACCTTTATCCGTTGGCGGAGGATTGATGGCGACCGCATCAGACACCACATCATTGACAAGATGCGTAGTAATCCGCAGCGCATGCTGTTGAGCCACGTGCTGAACCACCGGAAGCAGCTTCTGGAGACGCTGTTTCGTGAGTGCAGATAAAAAGACAACAGGCGCATAGCTCATAAACAGGAAGTGATCGCGGATGTTGGTCTCAAAGTTCTGCATCGTCTTGTCGTCCTTCTCGACGGCATCCCATTTGTTAACCACAAAAATCGAAGCCTTACCGGCATCATGGGCATAACCTGCAATATGCTTGTCCTGGTCGATGATGCCTTCCTCACCGTTGATGACTACAAGCACAACATCAGCTCTCTCAATCGCACGCATAGCCCGCATCACACTGTATTTCTCAGTTGTTTCATAGACCTTGCCGCGTTTGCGCATCCCCGCAGTATCAATCAGCACATATCTCTGCCCATCGCGTTCGAACGGTGTATCAATAGCATCCCTAGTCGTACCGGCAACGTCGCTGACAATTACACGTTCTTCGCCCAAAATGGCATTTACGAGAGAAGATTTGCCTACATTCGGACGACCGATGAGAGCTACACGAATAACATCCTCATCATATTCCTCTTCGGTCAGCTCTGGCAGACGCTCGGTTACCGCATCGAGCAGATCCCCGATACCTGTACCATGGCTGCCTGAGATCCCGATGGGATCGCCAATTCCAAGGCTGTAAAATTCATAAATATCCTCTGTACGCTTCATGTTGTCAACTTTATTAATAGCTAAGACAATCGGCTTTCCGGAACGGAAGAGAATTTGTGCTACCTCTTCATCCGAATTGGTTAGACCGGTTTTTGCCTCGCACATAAAGACGATGACATCTGCTTCTTCAATGGCCAGTTCCGCTTGAACGCGGATGGACTTCAGAATAGCATCCTCACCGTCAATTTCAATTCCTCCGGTATCAATGACACTGAAGGATTTGCCGTTCCAATCGGAAACGCCATATATCCGGTCACGTGTGATCCCCGGTTTATCTTCTACAATGGCCAGTCTATCGCCAATCAGCCTGTTAAAAATCGTCGATTTACCGACGTTAGGCCTCCCAACAATGGCCACAACGGGTCTTGCCATATTCATTCCTCCTGTCATCCTTACGCTACTCATCATAGCAAAAAACGCTTCAATTGGCTAACATACTTACTGCTAATCTTTCCATTTCAGCGGTCTATAAAACATAATCGGCGAACCCCCGTATCGAGGGTTCGCCGATTACTATACCCATATATATGTGTAAATACGAAGGGATTAGTTATTGCCCTTGAATTTGTCCAGCTTGTCGCCGAAACGTTCAGCCAAAGTAAAGCTGAGGCCTTCATTGCTGAGCGACACGTTAGGGTTGTTCAGCACTTCTTTAGGCGCTCTGTCTCTGCTGTTGCTGCGTTCTGGTCTAGCCGTAGGAGCCGGAGCTTCTTCGGTTTCCTTGATGCTGAGGCTTACACGCTTCTCAGATGGGTTGAAGTCCAGAACTTTCACCTGCACTTCTTGTCCTTCCTTAAGCACTTCATGCGGAGTACCGATGTGCTTGTGGGAAATTTGCGAGATGTGTACAAGACCTTCTACACCTGGAAGAAGTTCAACAAACGCACCGAAGTTCACAAGGCGTTTAACTTCGCCTGTTACCACGTCACCAATGTTGATTTTTCCGGCTGCGGAATCCCAAGGGCCAGGAGCAGCTGCTTTGATGCTGAGGCTGATTTTTCCTTTTTCAGGGTCAACCTTAAGTACTTTAACCTTAACTTTTTCGCCTTCGGATACAACGTCAGAAGGTTTCTCAACATGGTTCCAGGCAATCTCGGATACGTGAACCAGACCATCAACGCCGCCTACATCAACAAATGCGCCGAATTGAGTCAGGCGTTGCACTGTACCTTCGATGATTTGTCCTTCGGACAGCTCAGACATAATTTTCTGTTTATTGGCTTCAAATTCTTCTTCCAGAACTTCTTTGGCAGAAAGAATAACCTTGCTGTTCTCACGGTCCAGTTCTTTCACTTTCACACGCAATGTGCGGCCTTTGTAGTCGCTGAAATCTTCAACGAAGTGACGTTCAACCATGGAAGCTGGAATAAATCCGCGCGCGCCAACATCAGCCACGAGGCCGCCTTTGACAACGTCAGCTACAGTAACTTCGAAAGCTTCTTGGGAAGCAAAATACTTTTCGAGATCTTCCCATGATTTTTCGCTGTCAACTGCACGTTTGGAAAGCACCAGGCTTTCCTTGTTATCGTTGATGCTGACAACCTTGCATTCCACTTCTTGTCCAACTTCAACCGCTGCTGCAGCGTTGTCCAGTTGTACAGAAGACAATTCGCGAATAGGAATAACGCCGTCGTATTTATATCCAATGCTTACATAAGCTTGGTTATCTTCGATTTTGACGATTGTTCCTTTCACGGTATCGCCTTTTTTCAGAGAAATGATTTCCAAACCTTCTTGGCTAGTCACTTCTTCTTCGTTACTTGCAACTGCTTCTGTAGCACCGTTGTTCTCTTCTGCTGCGGCTTCCACAGTTTCCGTTGCTTCTACGGCTTCATTGTTGTCAACGTTGGCCGCAGTTTCCTGATTTCTAGTTTCTTCAGACATGTGATTACCCTCCTCGATTCAAAACCCCATTTATTTAAACCCGCGTAGAGCAGAGTTCAAAACAAGCAATGCAGATATCACTTACACTTTCACGTTAGTATGTTCCAAAAATTAGCGGTTATGCCGTTATTCTAATCAGCGGAACATCCGTACGTCTGCCTGCACTTAATTCACTGTAGGCTTACCGTTCTTTGTCATCTCATGTATGCGTCCCATAATAACATCAGTGACTTCTTCAAGAGATTCGCTGCCCGCCCCGGCAAATGAACTGAGATCGATGGGAGCCCCATAAATAACGGTCATCCGGCGAAAAGGCTTGTAAGAACCGATAATAGCGGCAGGAACAACCGCTGCACCGCTGCGAAGCGCAAAACTTGCTGCGCCCTTTTTTGCCACACCGGAGTCAGAGTTTCGTGTCCCTTCCGGAAAGATGCCCATAACATTTCCGCTGCGAAGCGTATTAAGGGCCGTTTTGATGGATTCTTTGCTCACGCCGCCACGTTTGACAGGAAAAGCGCCCAGTTTGTTAATGAGCCAGCCTAGCACAGGAACCTTGAATAGCTCTGCTTTGGCCATATACTTGACCTGACGGTTCAGCTTGATCCCAATAGTCATCGGATCCAGCAAGCTGATATGATTGGCGCACAGCAACACTCCGCCTTCCTCCGGCACATTCTCTTTCCCAATAATCTTAAGCGGAAACAAAATGGCGTAAATCAAGCGAAGTAATCCACGGCAAATGACATAAATCATAAATGATTTCTCTCCCCGTCCACATAAGATCTGCAGCGGGATACAATTGCTTCCACGGCTTGAAGGATATCCATATGCGTCGTATCTAAAAGAATAGCATCCTCTGCACGGCGCAGCGGTGAAATCTCCCGTCCTTCATCCAGACGGTCCCGCGCGGCAATATCGCATTCAAGCTGCTGGAGCGTCACTGTTTCCGCATCTTTCAGTTCCTTGTAGCGGCGTAGAGCCCGTTCTTCCACACTCGCCGTCATAAAAATCTTCACTTCGGCGTCCGGCAGCACGGTCGTACCGATATCGCGGCCATCCATCACTACTCCCTTGCGGAGCGCCATCTGGCGCTGCAAATGGCTCAGCCTGGTTCTTACGCCCTCGATCTTCGAATACTGCGACACTTGGCCGCTAACCTGAAGACTTCGGATATGCGGAGTCACGTCCTCCCCATTGATCAGCACCTTCTGCACATCCGGTTCCGGGATCAGTTCGATCACCATATCGCGGACCCTTTGATCCACCTGAAGATTATCTTCAGCCGGTATGCCTTCACGGATCATATACCAGGTAATCGCCCGGTACATCGCTCCAGTATCGACATAAATGTACGAGAGCTTCTGGGCTACCAATCGGGCTACAGTGCTCTTGCCTGCCCCGGCAGGTCCGTCGATGGCGACGTTAATTCTGTCGTAAGTATGTGTACCCTGCCTATCCAACGGGGCATTCCTCCTCAAACACTCTTTCAGTCAAGAAAAAACAAGCTTGCTGGTATTATCAAGAAAAAAGCAGGCATTGCCTGCGACTTATAAAATTATACCACAGTTTAACCCCCAGTGCAAAATGACACTGAGGTATTTGTATAGAAAAAAGTGTCTATTTATACCTTTTTCCCGCCCTTCTCATCGGTTACGGAAATCGAACTGGCGCTCAAAGCAGTACCGGATAATTTTTTGCCGCTCTGAATCAGTAATCGCTGCGAACTTCACCATCACCAGATTACGCCCTGTTTCCAATGTCTTGATCCGGACGATCTCACCTTCAAAGTTCACATGCTCTGTGCTTCCGTTCCGGTAAGGGACAAGCAGCCAGCAGAACAGCTTTCCTCCCACTTCGGGGTGCACTTTGGAGTCGCTCAGGAAAGAGGTCCCTCCCCCTCCGATATCTTCAGTACGAACCAAGTAGCGGCTGCCCAGCGAGTCTTTCACAGCAAGCTCAAGCTCTGCGTTTACACGTAAGAAGCTCCGGCGCTGGATCTTGAAGATGGATTCGACTGCCGGCTTCCGTATACGTACCATGCGGATCACTTCTTCCTTGAAGCCGACCACATGTGTATTAAAGTAATTTTTGATACCGCCCTCCGACAAGAAATATACGGACAGCTCGTCCCCGATAAAAAGCCTTTTCAGCCTCCCGTTATTTTCTTGAATGGGAATTTCAATCAAAAAAGCCTCGTCTTCCGTCTCTGCTATTCTCGATCTATATTCCACTTCTGCCTCTCCAGCATCGCTTGAAGCAACCTGTATGTATAGATATTCGTTGATTTTGGGATACAAGCCTGTCACCGCCACATGATTAGTATTTATTCTAGAATTAATTATAGCATGGAGATTTATTGCCCGGTGAGAAATATTATTCTGATTTTGAAAGGACAAAAAGGTGCATTTCCACATGGGAACTGCACCTATCAGGCAAGATATTGCCTTTCCGCTGAAAGATTATTTACCCTGTGCGCCAGAGGATTTCCTGACTTCTTCAACAGCTTCCTCGTGACCGTCATCAGCGTTTAAGTAAATCCGGTACTGTGAGCCGTTGATTTTGCCTCCGAACTCATAGGTCAGTACCTCTTCGGCATCCTCATTCTTAATCCAGGCCAGCCGGTTGTACAGTTCCTTATATTCCGGATTAAGCATTTTTCTGGCTTCAACCAAAGTCAGACCCGGCTTGGAGATCACCCGCTTCTCCTGACGCTCACGCACATAGTCACTTGCCTGAAATCCTGTCGGTTCCCCGGTATCCAATCCAACGCGAACTGTCATTTTTTCCGGGTAGATCAGGATGCCGTTTCGGCTGGTGACGAAGGTTAAGTTGCCCATATTATCGTAACGGTCCGCACTGACTGCAGTCATATCCGGATATCCTTTATCCTTAAGGAATTCCCCGGCTTTGGTAACAGCCTGATTCATCGACACCTTGGCAGGACCCACGTTCCGGTTATCATTGTAGGAGATCAGTAGCCCGCCCTCTACAGTAAAATCCATACTAACCGGCTCTTTATGATCCTTACTTGTTACTACAGCAGTATAGGATGCCCATTCGGTTCCCTTGCCGTTTTCCCTAACATCTACAGTCGGATTCCCACCGATGTCCGCAAATTTGACGGCTTTGCGTTTCACATCTTCCACGGTAACCGGTTTGCCACCCAGCTTCTTCACAGAGCGTTTATTATAAATGCTGGCCACAGAAGGCCCATAATCGAGCTCAGGATAAGCGGCTACCCGTTTGTCTACTGTTTTGAATCCATCGATAATCGTGTTGTCCTCAGCCTTATCCTCTGTTGCCAGCGCAGATTCAACATCCATCCAACGCAGCCTGTTCGTGATTACCTTGTTCTGAACCTCCTGCAGATCCTTGGAAATTTCACCCGAGTTCTTATATAGCGCTTTTAAATTACCCATTTCATTGTCCGAAAGAGGTTTTTTGGTAAAATCACGTACAGCCGCCTTGTAAGAGAAGTTGGAGATTTTGGACAAAAACTCTTCAGTCTCACTGAATGGAAGCAGGGTAAGGGGCAATTGATTGATCTCATTCTGCGCTTCACTGGTCAGCCTCCAGACATTCACAAGCCCCTTGCGGTGCATGCCACTTGAAGTATGGTTGACCGCCAGGGTATTCCCAAGCTCACCGTGAAGCTGTTCCATGTGATAAGAGAGATCATGAAAAGCTCGCTGGTATTGGTTCTCTGCTTTGATTAGAATCGAGTTCTTCTCCTGATTCTCCTGATACCCCCACACTAACGCACCAATCAGCAACAGTGTGGTAATCGGGAACATTAAGGCACTTAATCTTTTGTACATAGGCCTACAAGACTCCTTTCAGTTGCTTATTGCCGTTAGTTTGACAATAACTGAGAAGTCTTATGCACCCAAATGATCTGATATCAAAAAAGAGAATTCTTTCAAAAGGCTACTAAGCCCGCTCCTCAATTTCAAAACCGCTGCTGCAGTTGCACAGACATTGTTTGAATCCGGTCTGAATAACTCCCTGCTCTTTATTTCCTCTTAAGATGTAGCTTTCTCCACACTGCTTGCATACAATCCTAATTTTTACACGCAAAAAAAGACACCTCGCTCCTTTCTGGAATCCCTTGCTAACGGAACTACCTTTCAGGATAAGTGTGTCCATCTCTACTAGAGATTAATCTCTTCTTCACGCTTCAGGAACCGGAACGGGGAACGGCTGTTGGCCCGTGCCACCTTGCCCATGCCTCCATACCATAATACAGCCATCAGTGGCACAATAAACCAGATCCAGGTATTAGTCATGGTAGTCAGGATAAAGTCATATATCCCGTGCCACAGCCAAGGCAGAAGCAGGGACATGATTAATATCCCTCTTGTTTTGACACCACCTGAGAACTTGGCCCTGCCCATGTGGTAACCCATAATGACGCCGAACATAGCATGCCCCGATACCGGAAGCAGCGCCCGCATAAACATGGAACCGATTGAAGCGTGGCTGTACCAGGCATACATTACATTCTCCAAAGTTGCGAAGCCGAGCGAAATCGCTACGGCATATAGTATTCCATCGTATGGCTCGTCAAATTCGGTATGATTGTAGATCATATGGTACAGCACAAACCACTTCAGGCATTCTTCCACGCCGGAGGATATCAAAAAAGCATCTGCATAGGGCCCGCCGTCCAGTCCAAGCACAAGGCCCCTTTGGATGATCATAATAGGAAAAACAATCAAAATCCCCAGCAGAAACACCTTCAGAACCATAAATAGCGGCTCTTGGTCATACTTGTCCTTTAGATAGAAAAAAGTCAGCAGCGCAAGTCCAGGTGCCACTGCTGACGAAATGACCGATAACAAAAGCACCGATTATCCTCCCTGCGCTCTATGACTTTATGTCTTCATATACAGAATTCGATAAGTAAAGGAAGGGCCAAAGATGACTTTGTTCCCCTCCACACCGTCATTGCTGGCGTTTGAAATGAGTGCAGATCAATTCAATCGCATTCTCTGGCATAACCGTCTTACCGTATTCGGCCAGAACAGCTTCAGTTACTGGCGACGAATCCCCGAACTCGGAGAGAACTCCTACAAGCCCGGACAATGCAGTTTCCTCAAATTCCTTCGGATCGAAGTAGAGATACCATATATCATTATAAGAATACAGCTTTCCTTGAGAAGTAATACTGCCGAGGAGCACATGAGCCGCTTCAACCAAAGCCTCAAAGTCGCGGAATGCATATACAATGGAGTCGCTTTGTTCTAGAGTAACTTCCATTTCGTAAATCTCTTCGGGCATATCTTCTTCACCGGACGCACCGTACTGATGGTGATCATATTTTCCTCTAGTCACTATAACGACCATACCTTGCGCGGGCAATGCGAATACTTCCACGGCAAGCGGACCGGTAGCGTCAAAACCGAGTTCACTGTACGCCTGATCCATCATTTCCGTAAACAAGTCATGCACCTTGGGAACTTCCTGCCACATATCTTCCTTCTGGATGCCCCGCTCGCTCAGGTCGTCAAAAGTGAGGAAAATCCGTATCTTATCTTGACTTAATCGCTCTATTCTCATGACAGGATCCTCCTTTTGCAAGCTCATTTATTATAATGTATGATGAGTCCCGAGTAATGAGCCAAAAATGGTTACTATGTATGTATGTTATCATTTTGGCACAGCAAATGCACGTAAATAAAAAATTATTTCTTTCCAAATATAAAGAGTTTTATACCACTCTTATTTGAAAAAAAGAATCATTTTGCGGATGTCTAGTCCCCAAAATGATTCTGCATCAGCTTTTTGCGTTTACAATCCCGGTATGGAGCTATGTGTATCCTTAAGAATCTGCTCTACTTCATGTTTCACCTCAGGATTGCTGCGGATGAAATCCTTCAGCATTTTGAGATTGGCTTCTTTGGATTTAACCGCAGACTCCCCCTTGTGTTCGTTATTACTATGGGAGACATGTGTGGTGTTATCAGTATGACTGCCAGCATTTGTGTTTCCAGTTGCTGTATTTCCAGCTGTAGCGTTACCAGAAGCTGTACTGCCAAAACCAGTCATGGCCATGCCCATGATTTTGTCCTTTGCTTTTTCACCTGCCCCATTCATCTGACCGTTCGGCTGAAGCAGACTGGATATCATGGCTCCGCGTTTTTTGGACATAATCATACTAATTGCAGCACCCATCAGTACTCCTGTCAAAAATGACGAAGTATTCATATCTCTAACCTCCTTGTATGGTAAAATCATGCTTAGTGTTCGCGGAAAGAATCCAGCTCATACAGCCAAACCAAAAGAAAGCGAGATGAAAAAAGTGGTTAAAGCAACATCAGCGCTGCTGCTGTCCGTCTTACTGCTGTCTGCGTGCAGTAACAGCGGCAATGGTAATGCAGGGCCAGATACGACAGCGCAGCCTACAGCGGCTACAACCCAAGCAGCACCGGAACCTACTGCGCAGGCAAGCACCAGTGCTGCAGCAAGCATGACCCCTGAAACGGTACCATCAGAGGCTCCATCGGCAAGCTCAACGCCGCAGTCGTCAGCAGATAATGGAACTGACACCAGTAAAACAACAGTTGACAATGCTGCTGCAGAGATACCGCTGCTCTATCACATGAACAAAAATTATGACATTATTCCGAACAAGGATGGCATAAGCAAAAAAGTGGTACTGCTAACCTTTGATGATGGCCCAAAGAATGCAGATATGATTAATCCACTAATGGATACGCTCGACAAGCACCATGCCAAAGCCATTTTCTTCGTGAACGGGTACCGGGTTAAAGAACATCCTGAGCTTCTCAAGCTCATTCAGACCCGGGGTGGCATTATCGGCAATCACAGCTGGGACCATATCGTACTGAAGGATAAATCCTATGCTGAGGTGAAAAAGCAAATTGAGGATGTTCAGGATATCGTCAAAAAGGTTACTGGCGAAACCCCACAGTTTTTCCGTCCCCCCCATGGCGCAGGCGGTGATGTCGGCAAGAAGATTGCAGCCGAGAACGGCCTGCTCTATATGACCTGGTCTGTAGGTTCACTGGATTGGGAAATGAAAGAGAAGGAAACCGGCAAAACTGCGAAACTGATCAAGAACGTCACAGACCAGCTTCACTCCGGCAGCAACATCCTGATGCACGAACTTCCTTGGACTGTAGAAGCACTGGACACTCTATTGACTACACTTGAAGGCAAAGGCTACAGCTTCGTCGATCCACGCAGCATTGAGTTGAAGATGCGTTAAGCTATTAATACAGCGATGGATGTAACAAAAAAAGGTATTCCTTGCCTAATACGCAAGGAATACCTTTTTAGCATAACTGGAAATTGATTTACACTTGTAGCCTGCTTTTGTTAGTCAGCCATTGTATCTCGGCTTGCGCCTCTGCGAAGCGTGAGAATATGCATCTCAGATGGACTCCCCCAGCGCAGGGGAAGATGTGCTGTGCCAAACCCACGGCTAATCAGCATTTTGGCTTCGGTTTTAGAACCGTCTTTTCTCGGAAGCACAAAATGACCTGCGTTATACACCTGATAGAATGGATCAACATGACGGTGGCCGACAAAAGGTAGCACTACCTGGCCTCCGTGCGTATGACCGGCCAGCACCAAATCCGCAGGAATCTCCGATTGCTGCGACAGCCATAACGGATCATGTACAAGAATGATTCTGCAGAGTGAAGCATCCGGGTCCGCTAGTGGTGTTAATGGTTGATAGGCCTTTTTACCCCCCTTCCGCGGAAAGTCCACACCTGTCAGCAGCAGTCTGCTCCCATTTTTTTCAATTGTGATGCTCTCGTCCTGTAACAAAATCGCTCCGCTCCCGCGTATGATGTTGTCCACCAGCGAAAAATTCGCCCTGTAATCATGATTGCCATGCACAGCATAGACCGGTGCCAGTCCAGCCACCAGTGTCATATTATCGCAGAGACGGTTTAAGGAGCCGCCTTTTTCCGTCAGATCCCCTCCAAGGAAAACGGCATCTACTTTCCCCTTCAGTGGATTTAGCAGCTTTATCGGAAGGCGCCTCCGGTGAATATCTGATATAAAAAGAATGCGGAAGCCTTCCAAAGCCTCCGGCAAAGCTTCAAGAAATATTTCCTCGGCAATAATCCGGTTTCTGAATGCTGCCACCAGCATCATAGCTATAAACACTGCAAGCAGCAGCATAATGATTGACAGAATGTCCAGCAGCAAGGAGGTTACCATAATGTATTCAAGTCCGGGGCTCCAATAAGTCCCCAATACAAAAGGAAAATCAGAAGAAGCAAAAATATTACAATTAGTGAATTGATGAACATTTTGCTAAAACGCAGCCGCTCCGACGGATAACTTTCCGCACGTGAAGGTGTAGAGCTTTCCTCATCCACTGGTCTTTCTTCCCGCTTCACTTTTTTTCCGGGTTGAGCTAAGGAGTGGCGGTTTTTTCTTGACAGGGTTCCCGCAACTGCTGCAGGAGAATCGTTAATGATTGGCGGGACTGATAAGGTCCGCGATCCAGTTCTCTTTCTGACAACAGCAGGCTGTTCAGCTTTATTTGGTTTTTTACGGGACTTCACCCGGCTAAGTTCCTCGCTCATGACTCCCTCCTGTAACGGATCACAAGACCCGAGAACACATCAATGATAAAGTGGCATAGAATGGGTGCCCAAAGTGTTCCTGTGTGTATGTATATATATCCCAGCCCGTAGCTGCTGAGGAATACCCACCCTGTAGGAATCCAGTGCCGCAAATAGCGCACATGAATTACAGCAAATAAAATACTTGTCCAATAAGGCCCAAATGAATGCTGAACTGCTCCCCGGAACAACAGCTCCTCGCAAACCGATACAATGGCTGCGATGACAAGGATATGCCACACTGGCCTTTTACCAAAGAGCAGCTCGTTAATTCCCCCATCATCCATGCTGTCTTCTGGAACAATATGGGTTAGCAAGAAGTCTACCACAAGCATAATTGCAGCCAGTCCAAGCCCCCAAAACACAAATTGTGCGTTTTCCGGAAAATTTAATATGTGAATGGGGTTTCTTTTCTGTAATAATATCCATATCAAACCGATAATTAAGGTAAGACCCTGAGTGATATACAAATTAACTAAAAGAAGCTTATCGGTTAACTGCTGAGGATCGGCTTTTTTAATCCTGATTTCGCCAAATTTGAATTTTTTCATTGTAACCTGCCTGTTCTATATTGTTTTTACATAAGATAATTTCCCTAGAAGAAGGAGCATTAATTATGAACAGCCGTACCTCCCGCACTCAAATGTTATACACACTAGGTTTTCTGCTTTTTCTGATATCCGCATTCGCCGCTTTTTTTACGGGAGTGAAGGTTGGGGCAGACAAAACAGAAGCCAAATACGAACACCTCAATAATAAAGATACCGCAGAGGAATACTCCGGCTCCTACCAGCAGCAGGATCTTGTTACGTTCTATCATAACGTATTTTTGCCCTATCGGGAATTCAAGCGCAATTGGAACAGCCAGCTGGACAACCTGGCACGCAGCACAGATGCGCGTGAGAATGCAGCAACCCTGAAGAATCTGAGCATTCTTGCAGACAAGCAGTATGACAAGGTCACTCAGGATTCGATCTTCACGGGCTCTCCTATGCTCTATGAATCCCAATTAAATATTTTGAAGAGCCTGACTTTGTTCTCCCAGGCCTCCAGTAAAGTCAATGCAGGTGCATCAGGGACTGAAACAGCCAAGGTGCTAAAAAGCGATAAATTCACAGCCAGTGCTGTAAAATTCGGATTGCTAGCTCAAAAAAACTTCTATGACTCCATGCTCAAATGGGGCTCAAAAGACAACAGCAAAATCCCTTCGGAAGCCGCTGAGCTGAAGACTCTCTCTTTTATCCAGTGGAAGAAAATGCCTCTCCTGCTTAAGAACGCATCCATAGCTGATATGATGTTGAACCGCTCCATCTATGCAGGCTATGACCCACAGGATATTACGGCCAAAATTGACGATATGATCTATTCTGGTACGGCTAGTTCACTGAACTTAAAGGATATTCAATCCGCCGTCACCCTGTTAATTTCCACAGGAGCGGTGCAGGAACAAGATTTCATGAAGTGGCGTGAACAGTATTACGGCAAGGAAACCATGCCACAGCTCCCGTTTTTTTATGAGTAGAACCAGCTATTGCATCATAACGAAAAATGAGAGCCACTTCAAGGCGGCTCATCTTCAACTAGACTATTGACACATCTGGCATTGCCATGTTACATTATGAAAAATTAATCAAGCAAAACCGATGATGGAACAAAGATTCTGCAAGTCTTCAGAGAGCCGGTGGGTGGTGTAAACCGGTGACGGACAGAACTCTTTAGCGCTCCTGAGATATTGTGTCGAACCTTACAGTAGGCACAATCGGATCATCTCCGTTACCAGTGTGGCCTTTGCGGGCCAATGAGGCTGCTTCTTCATACGTTGCAGTGAATTAGGGTGGTACCACGACAACTCTCGTCCCTTACTACGGCAGTAGTATGGGGTTGAGAGTTTTTTTGTTATTTAATTTCCAGTTCCAGGCCATTATATGGGCCCTCTTTTCAGGATTTTCCGGTCTGCTGCACACTCTTTCTTTTATGCGACAGCGCGTTCCCCCGTTATTCTGACATATTTTTCACTAGTTATTTTGGCTTCTGGTACTGTGGACTGCCTCTTCAGGGCATCCTTGGGCATATATAGCTTTCCAAATTTAAGGAGGACAAGAAACCATGTTTAAAGTACTAGTATCGGATCCGATCAGCGATTTGGGCATTCAGCAATTAATGGACGCAAGTGATGTGACTGTAGACAAAAAGACTGGACTTAGCGAAGACGAGCTTATCGCCATCATTGGCGAATATGATGGCCTGCTCGTACGCAGCCAGACGACTGTAACTGAGAAGATTATTGCTGCAGGCACCAACTTGAAGGTCATTGGCCGCGCTGGAGTCGGCGTTGACAATATCAAGCTGGAGGCTGCCACACAGCGTGGTGTCGTTGTTATCAACGCCCCGGACGGCAATACAATCACAACCTGCGAGCATGCTTTTGCTATGATGATGGCACTGGCCCGTCATATTCCGCAGGCTTACGCCAAAACGATCTCTGGTGTGTGGGACAAGAAAACATTCCTCGGGGTAGAGCTGCGCGGCAAAACGCTGGGTGTTCTCGGTATGGGCCGGATCGGGAGCGAAGTAGCCAAGCGTGCCAAAGCCTTTGGCATGAACATTCTTGCCTATGACCCCTTCCTGACCGCTGACCGTGCGGAAAAGCTGGAAGTGAAGCTGGCTTCAGTAGACGATATCGTACGCGGCGCGGATTTCATCACTGTGCATACTCCGCTCACTCCGGAAACCCGCCACATGATTTCTGGGCCGCAGTTCGAAGTCATGAAAAAAGGCATGCGTATCATCAACTGTGCACGTGGCGGGGTAATTGATGAAATGGCGCTGGTTGAAGCCATCAACAGCGGCATTGTTGCCGGAGCAGCCTTTGACGTATTCGAAAAGGAACCGCCGCAAGCTGATCATCCATTCCTCTCCCATCCCAAAATCATCGTAACGCCTCATCTTGGCGCTTCCACCGTAGAAGCCCAGGAGAATGTTGCTATAGATGTATCGGAGCAGGTGCTGCATATTCTGCGCAACGAGCCGTTCATTAACGCTGTGAACATCCCTCCTGTTGCTCCAAGTGTGATGAACAAGCTTCAGCCTTACTTCACACTCGGCGAAAAGCTGGGCAGCTTCGCAACACAGCTTACCGATGGCGCGATCAGAGAAATCCAAGTAGAATATGCCGGTGACCTATCCGATGTAGATACACAGCCACTGACCCGCTATATCGTCAAGGGCGTACTTTCCCGTCACTTTGGGACAGATGTGAACATCGTCAATTCGATGCATTTGGCCAAAACCCGTGATGTGAATGTAATTGTGACTAAGGCTTCCAAAACCAAGGGATTTACCAACCTTATCACCGTCACCCTGAAGGCAGATCCTGACGAAGAACGTCTGGTTGCGGGAACGCTGCTGCAGGGCTACGGAGAACGGATCGTGCAGGTCAACAAGTTCCCGGTCGATATTGCTCCGGAAGGCCATCAGATTGTAATTTCGCATAACGACAAACCGGGTATCATCGGTGCTGTCGGTACACTGCTTGGGGAGAACGATGTCAATATCGCCTCCATGCAGGTAGGACGTAAAATCGTTGGCGGCGCTGCGATCATGCTGCTCACCGTCGATAAGGCGGTTCCTCAAGCTGTTCTGGTGAAACTGGCAGGACTGCCGGAAATCAATACCGCGGAAGAAATTGTGTTACTGTAAAAAAGTAGCCCTGAACAAACGCTCTTTGGAGAGCGGGCATCCGCCTGCTGTTCCAATGAGCGTTTTTCTATATCGGATGTCACATCCTCTGAGCCTGAAGCACTAGTGAAATGTATCTTCTCCAAATTGAACCATACCACCGTGCTATGTATGAAGAGATTCACACAAAATTCATGCCCGAAAGACCTATTTGAGCATTTTTATGTCAATTCTTACAATAGACCTCTCCCTCTGAAAACGCCTATAATATTACAATACACAACATTATTTTAGGGGGAACTTTTTATGATGGACTGGATGAACAAGCTTCCGTTAAAACAGAGAATTAGAGCCGGTTGTTACTTGGTTGCCGCTTTATTCGCTGTCCCTGTACTAATCACACTTGTAGTGATGGGCAAGATGATTATCGGCATTATAATGGTTGCGGTATTGGCTGCACTGACCTTCCCACTCGCACGCTTCATTGAGAGAACGCTTACATCTTCATTCGATGATATCTCCAACGTAACCCACACGATTGCCAAAGGTGACTTTACAACCCGGGCAGATGAGAATGGTTCCATGGGGGAAGTCAGCCGCTCCTTCAATACAATGATCGATAAGCTGAAGAAAATACTAACCGAAGCATCTCAGATTACCCGCCATGTCATGGATGCCAGCCGCGGAATCGAGGACAAAAATCAGAATCTGAAAGTCGTAATGGCCCAGGTCTCCTCTTCTTCCAATGAACTGGCTCTCGGCGCAAATGAAATCTCCGTGGACATCGCCGATATGACCGATTCCATCAAAGACATTGAAACCAAGGTTTCGAATTACACAAGCTCTACCAAAGAAATGAACAGACGTTCCATACATACGCTAGAATTAGTTGAGAAAGGCCGCCAATCCGTAGATACTCAAGCAGAAGGCATGCGCAAGAATATACAAGCTACCCAGAAGGTCGCCGACACGATTGAAGCACTATCACATAATGCCCGGGGGATCACGATGATCACCAAAACCATTACAGAAATCGCCGAGCAGACCAACCTGCTCTCACTCAATGCATCGATCGAAGCAGCACGCGCCGGTGAACATGGTCGTGGTTTCGCTGTTGTAGCCCAGGAAGTCCGCAAGCTTGCTGAGGAATCTACAGCCTCCACCAAAGAAGTATTCGGTCTGGTGCGCAGTATTGAGAACGATATCAAGGAAGCGATTGAGAATATTGCCATTAATGAGGAAGTCGTCCAAGTTCAAAATGAAATGATCATTGAAACCGCGAATATTTTCGCCCAGATTGTGCAAAGCGTTCAGTACATCACCGAGCAAATTGCTTCTTTCTCGTCTGAGAGTGACCTCATGTTGGAGAGCGCGTTAAAAATTTCTGGAGCTATCGAAAATATCTCTGCGATTACAGAAGAAACTGCGGCCGGAACCCAAGAGGTATCCGCAGCAATGAACGAACAAATAAATGCCCTGCAGTCTGTTGCTGAAGAAACAGAGAAAATGACACAAGCAGTATTCCAACTCCAGAAAACGATCCATATTTTCAAATTTTAATCTCCATTTTCATAGACCGTTTCATATGAAGCGGTCTTTTTTTGTTCACAAAATAATCAATGTTATTTTATGAAAATTCAGTTTTTTGGCAGCAGCAAGTATCGTTATTTCTTTTGCACTTCTCTCCGCTATTTTTAATGGAAATAATATAATGAATACAATTGGATCTGAAGGGTGTTTCGTTCATTAGCCTTATTAATCCAGATAAAAAATGGGTACACCCCATTATTCCAGTCTAATCATCCATTTCCATACAAAGGAATAGTTCAATATACCTGATATATTTCTGTTTCAATGTTTCTTCACAATTTGTATTATTAAGACTTTTTTGCATTAAATTTTTTTTGGATTCGCCCTGTTTTCCAACTCAACTGGACCATTTCTTGCAATTGACATTGTTCGTTAATTTCGTCAAAAACTGAGCTTTTCAGCACAAATATATTGACAAGAGAGGAGTTAGAAATATATTGTAAAGTAAAAATATGCATTTTTTCCAATACATCATAACGGCAAAATTCACCGAAAGGGAATGACGCAAAGCCATGGATCTACAGTCTCATTTTTATGGGACCATGACAGCCAGGTTGCTGAACAACCGAAGCTCTGGGGAAACCTCGTTCTATACGGTTATTCATTGCAGCCGACCTGTACTCTCGTGAGTGCAGGTTTTCTATTTCTGCTAAAAAAAAACATTGGGTGGGTGGATTATCTGAAAACAGTCGCAGATTATATGGCTGAGGCACTACGAAACCTCGGCGTAACACATTCCTTTGGTATCATCGGCAAGTCTATTTGTCCCGTAGTTCTTAAGATGGTCGATTACGGGATTGAATTTATTCCTGGCAGACATGAGTCCAGCTCCGGGTTCGAAGCAGCAGGCTATGCTCTCAAAACCGGCAGGCTGGGTGTAGCTTTTGGGACTTCAGGTCCAGGCGGAACCAATCTTCTTACTGCTGCAGCACATGCTAAAGCGAACAACCTGCCTGTGCTGTTCATTACAGGTCATCAATCTATTAAGGAGCTGGGAATTCCCCAGTGCCAGGATTCTTCGTCATATCTGGCTGACCTGGCGGACATGTTCAGACCGGCTACACTCTTCAGTAAACTGGTGGAGCGAGGTGATCATTTCAGCACCTTATTTAACCATGCTATTTCTATTGCTTTGGGCGGACAGCGCGGGCCGGTCCATTTATGTATCCCGTTTGATGTGCAGACGGAAATGCTGGAAGAATGCCGGATAGTGATTCCTGAGCGTGAACATCTCGTAAGCACTGCTAATTTCGAACGTGTGATTTCAGCTATTAATGCCTCCAGCCATCCTCTTATTATTGCCGGCAAAGGGGTTAACCGTTCTATTGCACACCAAGAGCTCATTCAGCTGGCTGAAACTTTTAACATCCCTGTCGTTACTTCACCGGGAGGAAAAGGTGCGATCCCTTGGGATCACCCGTTGTATCATGGACCAATTGGTGTTGGCGGCTGCAAGCATGGTGATGATTTATTGAACCGCAGTGATTTGTTCATTGTGCTTGGATCACGTCTGAGTGACATGACCATCTGCAATCTAAAGGCTGAAAATCACCCGAAAACACTTATCCAATTTGACGTAGACCCTACCTTCGTAGGTAAAATTTTATCTTCACAGACCATCGCTATAGGCGGGGATTTACGGGACAATTTGGCTTTTTATCTAAAGAATATAGATACAGCTGCTATAAAGAAACATATAACAGAAACCGATGTTCATTATGCGGAAGAGTTGCCTGTTCTCTCCAAGCTGTCACTAGCTTCGGTCATGAGCACCTTGAGCGATTTGATTCCTTACAACAACACCGTTTTTGTAGATGACGGCAGCCATGGCTTCAACGCCGTGAAATGGTACAACGTGAAAAAACCGGGCAGTTTTGTCTTTGATGCTTATTTTGCCTGTATGGGCAACTCCATTGGAATGGCTATTGGGGCTAAGGTGGCTTCCCCTGAAGAAACCATTTTCTGCCTAACCGGTGATGGCTGCTTCATGATGCTTGGTGCTGAAATCAACACTGCAGTCTGCAAGAATATTCCGGTAATCTTTATCGTAGTGAACAACATGCAGCTGGATATGGCGCTTAAGGGGATGGAGAAAACCACAGGCAGAATTGACGGTACGATCTACGAGGTACCTATGGATGCCGTGAAATTCGCTGAGTCACTCGGAGCCACAGGCTACAAATGCGAAACCGCGGAGCAATTCAACGTTGCTGTACAAGCCGCAGTCGAGTCAAACCGTGTAGCTGTCATTGAATTGTTGACAGACCGTGACGAAGTGCCTCCAACGGCCCATAGGACGTTGAATCTCAACTAAGTAGCAGAGGTAAGAATCAAGCTTCACATGACCGGTCCTTGCCACTCATCAAAATTCAGGAGGCATCTTTGTGGAAAACACCAGTTACAGCGGTCTAAAGCATTTTACCAACCTGTCCGGCGACTATGGAGCCAAAGCACTAGCTCCAATCAAAGAGCATTTCCCCGAACTGGCCGAGTACATTATGGGCAACGCTTATGGGGATCTTTTTCAGCGCACAACAATTGGCTCCGATTGGAAAGAAATTGCTGTTATTTCGTCTTTGATTACTATGGGACAATTTGAGCAGCTCGGGGTCCATTATGTGATGGCGCTCCGCGTCGGAATAACTGTAGAACAGATCAAAGGAATCTTATTGCATCTGGTGCCTTGTATCGGTGCTCCAAGAGTCATTTCAGCTTTTAATGTGCTGCTTGCAACGCTTGAGGAAATCCAATAAATCCTTCTTCAACAATTTTATACACAATTCGACTTTTTTCTTGCTTATTTGAGAAATATATGATTATATTAGAGGGAAAATATCCCAAAACTATAGTTTTTGTATCGAATCAAGGCGTAAAACCAAAAGTTATTTGGATATATTCTATGACTGAACAACAACGTACAGTCAACATTTCCGTTATACGTTTCACACATTTAATTTTGGGAGAGATGAGCACATGGGTAAATTTATTTTGAAAACCGATTCTGTTAACAAGGTCATTAATATTGAATTAGAAGGCACTTTCTCCAATGAGGATGGTCTCAAATCGATTCAAGCTTATCAGCAGACCGTTAACCCGATCACACCTTCAGAATATGCTCTGCAGATTGACTGCAGAAAACTAAATGTTACTGCTCCTGATGTTGTGCCTCTGCTGGAGGGCTGCTTCATCATGTTCAAAGCAGATGGTTTTGAAAAAGTAAGCCTGACCCTTGAAAATAACCCCATCCTTAAAATGCAGCTCGCGCGCCTCGGCCGCAAGGCTGGACTTGAAAACCTGGAGATCACTTCGACAGTTCAATCTTAAGTATTGTTTCAAGGCTCACCAGCCTGAATGATGGTTGAGAAGCAAGTTTTATACAAAACTTGAGGGCGGGAAGAATCGCTCATTAACTTTTAGGAGGATTACCATGGCCGGGATACGGATAAAGGACATTGATATCTATCATCCAAGCAAAAAGATTGGCAACGACTTTTTCATACAGCATTTTGACGAAAAAGGTATTGATATCCGTGGCCTCCTGGCTACTCTTGGCCGTAATAACCGCTATAGCATCGACAGCAATGAAGAGAATTCACTGACCATGGCTTTTGAGGCGGCAAGCAACGTACTGGACAAGACCGGGCTTACCGGGGCTGACATCGACCTGATTGCTTATGCCAGTCAGACTCCTGAATACATCTTCCCGACGAACTCACTTATGATTCATCGTTTAATCGGTGGCGCTTCCCACACCATTTGCATCGACAGTAATGCCAACTGTGCAGGTATGACCGCCTCGGTGGAACAGGTAAGCCGTCAGATGATGGCCAATCCAAGAATCCGCCGCGCGCTGGTGATCGGCTCAGACCACGTTGCTCCGCATGCGGATAAAAACGATCCTGTCTACTATGCCAACTTTGGAGATGCTGCCGCTGCCGTTATTCTGGAGCGGGATGAGAATTCGGTAGGCTTCATTGATTCTATTTACCAGACAGACACATGTGTCTATGGGAACTCGATGTTTCCTGTGGATGGCTTAGCCAACCTTGGACGTGGTGGTGTTGGTGCCGGAGAGTTCAATGTGAAGTTCATTCCATTTGATGACTCCATTTGTGTGGATGCAGCCTCGGAATCGATCAATACATTGCTGAGCAATAATGAGATTGCTCCCGAGTCAATCAAGGCCGCCTGTTTTTCACAGCTGTCCCTCCCAAATATTCTTGCCGTATCCGACAAAACAGGCATCGACACCGATGTAGCGGTCTATATCGGCGATGAATTCGGGTATACTTCGACAAGCAGTCCTTTTGTAGCCCTGCACAAAGCAGTGACTACTGGAATGATTGAACGCGGTGACAAAGTGCTCTTCTGGACCGTTGGCGCAGGCTGGCAAAATGTAGCTTTTGTAATGGAATACTAAACATTCATTCGCGCTTACCTCAAATGGGGCTGTCTCATAAGTAGATTTTCAAAAAAAAGAAACAGCCCATATGTATTCAAGAGGCAGTAAAAAGACAGCAAGGCCGCGATTCTCCTGTTATTGGAGAATCGCGGCCTTGCGTTTTTGGTCCACCGTGGCTTGCTTCAGCATATTATGGGCAAGCGAAAGCCAACCGACCTCAAGCGTCACTTTTTCCATGCCGCGAAGCAGAAAGCGCCGGAAGCCCCGGTTATTCTTCAGTTGTCCAAATACGCTTTCCGGTTCCGTCATTCGGCGTACGGCCAGGGCATAACCTTCCTCGCT